>NZ_SMKP01000265.1:0-11313 GCF_004349015.1 Nonomuraea diastatica | reverse complement strand
GGCGGGGGCGCATCCCAGAAGTCGTTCTCGCGCATGCTGCCTCCAACCTATCGAGATATCGTGACGATATATCTAGATAGTTGGCATGGGCAAGGGTATGTCCGGTAGGCCGGAGAAAGTTAGCGGTCGTTAACCGAGGCCTCGATCGCGGACCTCGCCATCGCGTGCAGCAGGGGCCGCATGTCCTGCGCGGGCAGCTCTCCGGCGCTGTGCGGCGTCGAGTTGAGCAGCCCGAAGACCGCGTGCGTCGCGGCGCGCAGGCGCGCGGGCGGGCAGGCGGGGTGCAGCTCGGCCAGCACGGTCACCCACTCCTCGACATAGAGGCGCTGCAGCCGCCTGATCTGCCGCCGCGCCGGCTCGGGCACGTTGCCCAGCTCCCTGTCGTGCACGGTGATCAGGGCCGGCTGCTCGATCGCGAACGTGATCTGCACGTTGAGCAGCGCGTCGAGCGTCTCCGCAGGGCCGGGGGAGGAGGTGGCGACCGCGACGGCCGACTCGCGCAGCCGCGAGCTGACGTCGAGCAGCATCTCCGACAGCAGCGCGTCCTTGCCGCTGAAGTGCCGGTAGAGCGCGGGCCCCGAGATGCCGACCGCGCCCCCGATGTCCTCGATCGAGACCCCGTGGAAGCCGCGAGCGGCGAACAGCCGGGCCGCCGCCTCCAGGATTTCCGCGCGCCGGTTGCCGCGATTGCGGGTAGAGGGAGAGACGGTGCTCACGTCTCACATGCTAGACGATTACGTTAATGATGACTAACATCCCAGCCATGGGAGGGGACTCATGAGCGAGTGGCCGGTGGTGAAGTCGGCGGCCGAGCCCGGCGCGGAGGCGTACAAACGACATGCCGAGCACAACGAGCGGCTCGCCGCCGAACTGCTCGAACGGCTCGCGGCGGCGGCGCTCGGCGGCCCCGAGCGGTCGCGGCGGCGCCACGTCGAGCGAGGCAAGCTGCTGCCGCGTGACCGCGTCGACGGCCTGCTCGACCCCGGCTCCCGTTTCCTGGAGCTGTCGCCGCTGGCCGCGGGCGGTCTCTACGACGACCAGGCCCCCGCGGCGGGCATCATCACCGGCGTCGGCAGGGTCTCGGGGCGCGAGTGTGTGATCGTCGCCAACGACGCCACCGTCAAGGGCGGCACCTACTACCCGATCACCGTCAAGAAGCACCTGCGGGCGCAGGAGGTGGCGCTGCACAACCGCCTGCCCTGCGTCTACCTCGTCGACTCCGGCGGGGCGTTCCTGCCCAGGCAGGACGAGGTGTTCCCCGACCGCGAGCACTTCGGGCGCATCTTCTACAACCAGGCCACGATGTCCGCCCGCGGCGTCCCGCAGATCGCCGCCGTGCTCGGCTCGTGCACGGCCGGCGGCGCCTACGTGCCCGCGATGAGCGACGAGGCGGTCATCGTCCGCGGCCAGGGCACGATCTTCCTGGGCGGCCCGCCCCTGGTGAAGGCCGCCACCGGCGAGGAGGTCACGGCCGAGGAGCTCGGCGGCGGCGACCTGCACTCACGCGTCAGCGGCGTCACCGACCACCTCGCCGAGGACGACGCGCACGCGCTGGCCATCGTCCGCGACATCGTCTCCACGCTGGCGCCGCGTGCCGAGCGGCCGTGGACGACGATCCGGCCGGAGCCGCCCCGGTACGATCCGCGCGACCTGTACGGCATCGTGCCCGCCGACACCCGCCAGCCCTACGACGTGCGCGAGGTGATCGCCAGGATCGTCGACGGGTCGCGGTTCCTGGAGTTCAAGGCCGAGTACGGCTCGACGCTCGTCACCGGGTTCGCCCATCTCCACGGGCATCCGGTGGGCATCGTGGCCAACAACGGCATCCTGTTCAGCGAGTCCGCCATGAAGGGCGCCCACTTCATCGAGCTGTGCGACCAGCGGCGGATCCCTCTGGTCTTCCTCCAGAACATCAGCGGCTTCATGGTCGGGAAGGCGTACGAGGCGGGCGGCATCGCCAAGCACGGGGCCAAGATGGTCACGGCCGTCTCGTGCGCCCGGGTGCCCAAGTTCACCGTGGTGATCGGCGGGTCGTTCGGCGCGGGCAACTACGCCATGGCCGGGCGGGCGTACTCGCCCAGGTTCCTGTGGATGTGGCCGAACGCCCGCATCTCGGTCATGGGCGGCGAGCAGGCCGCAAACGTGCTCACCACCGTGGGCGACGCCGACCCCGACGCGATCAGGGCCCAGTACGAGCACCAGGGCAACCCGTACTACTCCACGGCCAGGCTCTGGGACGACGGCGTGATCGACCCGGTCGACACGCGCACGGTCCTGGGCCTGGCGTTGTCCGCGGCGGCCAACGCGCCGCTCGAACCTGCCGGTTACGGCGTCTTCAGGATGTGAGCGAGGTGAAGGAAACCGTGCGAAGCACCTGGCGGGGGGCTCGCCCCCTGCGCGGGGAAGGCGTGCGTAGCGCCGCGCCGTTGGGGGGTGTGCGGGGGGCGGGCCCCCCGCAGGAGGGGTTCACGGGCGTTCTGATCGCCAACAGGGGCGAGATCGCCGTACGGATCGCTCGCACCCTGCGCGGGCTCGGCATCACGTCGGTGGCCGTGTACGTGCCGTCCGACGCGGGGGGCAAGCACACCCTCGAAGCGGACATCGCCCTTGAGGTGCCGACATATCTGGATATTGAGGCCATTATCGCGGCGGCTCTTGATTCAGGGGCGCAAGCCGTACATCCCGGTTATGGATTTCTCGCGGAGAACGCCGCGTTCGCGCGGCGCTGCGCGGAGGCCGGGCTCGTGTTCGTCGGCCCGCCCGCCGACGCCGTCGACGCGATGGGAGACAAGATCCGGGCCAAGGCCACGGTGGCGGCCGCGGGCGTGCCCGTGGTGCCCGGCCGGGCCGAGCCCGCCTCCCTGGAGGACTGGAGCGACTTCCCTGCCCTGATCAAGCCGTCCGCGGGCGGCGGTGGCAAGGGCATGGTCCTCGTACGGTCGGCGGCCGAGCTGCCCGAGGCGATCGCGTCGGCCCGGCGTACGGCACTGGCGGCCTTCGGCGACGGCACGCTGCTGATCGAGCGCTACGTCCAGAACCCGCGGCACATCGAGATCCAGATCATGGCCGACACCCACGGAAACGTCGTGCACCTGGGCGAGCGCGAGTGCAGCCTTCAGCGCAGGCACCAGAAGATCATCGAAGAGGCGCCGTCCCCCTTCGTCGGCCCCGAGACGCGCGCCCGCATGGGAGCGGCCGCGGCGGAGGCCGCGCGCGCGGTCGGCTACGTGGGGGCGGGCACGGTCGAGTTCATCGTGGACGGCACCACCGGGGCCTACCACTTCATGGAGATGAACACCCGTCTCCAGGTCGAGCACCCGGTGACCGAGCTGGTCACGGGGCTGGACCTGGTGGAGCTGCAGTTGCGGGTGGCGGCGGGCGAGCTTCTGCCGTTCGGGCAGGACGACGTGCGGCTCACCGGCCACGCCGTCGAGGCGCGCGTCTACGCCGAGGACCCGGCCCGCGGCTTCCTGCCTAGCGGCGGCCGCGTCCTGGCGCTCCGCGAACCCGGCGACCCGGGTCCCGGCGTGGCCGCGACGGCGTCGCCACGCGGCGGGGCCATCGTGCGGGTCGACTCGGGACTGGCCGAAGGAGGGGCCGTGGGCACCGCGTTCGACCCGATGCTGTCCAAGGTCATCACCTGGGCCCCCGACCGCGCGACGGCGCTCGCGGCGCTCGACCGGGCGCTCGCCAGGACGGCCGTGCTCGGCGTGGTCACCAACATCCCGTTCCTGCGCGCACTCGCCGCCCACCCGGCCGTCACGGCCGGCGAACTGGACACCGGCCTGGTCGAGCGCGTGCTCCCCGAGCTCGTCCCCGCCACGCAGGTGCCCGATGAGCTGCCCAGTGAGGTGCTCGCCGCGGCCGGGCTCGTCTTCCACGCCATGCCCCAGGGTGACGACCCGTGGGACATCACCGACGGGTGGCGGGCCGGCGAACCGGCGTGGACGACCTGGCGGCTGGAGTCGCGGGACGGCGTGCACGCGGTCCAGGTCCGCGGGCTGCCCCGTGAATCGGCCGAAGTCCGGATCGACGGCGACGCGGTGCCGGCGCGCATCCGGATCGACGAGACGCCGGCCGACACCCCTCCCGGACTTTCCGGCGGCGCGCGGCTGCACGTCACCGTCGGGGGGCGTACCGAACGATATCTCTGCGCGCGCGACGCCGACACGCTCTGGCTCGGCAGGGACGGCGCCTCGTGGGCGCTCACCCGGCACCTCATCGGCGACCCAGAGGACCGGCCGGGCGCCGCGGCGGCCGGCGACGGCGCGGTGCGCAGCCCCATGCCCGGCACCGTGCTGGTGGTCAAGGCCCAGCCCGGCGAGCGGGTCAGCGAGGGCCAGCCGCTGCTCATCGTGGAGGCCATGAAGATGGAGCACACGGTCACCGCCCCGCACGACGGCACCGTGTCCCAGCTGGCCGTGCAGGCGGGCCAGCCGGTCGACATGGACGCCGTGCTGGCCGTGGTCCGCCGTGAGCCCGGGGACAGTGAGGCTATGGACAGGGAGGCGTGATGCCGTACCCGATGGAAGGTCTTCCGCACCAGGTCACGATCTACGAGGTCGGCCCGCGCGACGGGCTGCAGAACGAGTCCGCCATCGTGCCCGTCGAGGTCAAAGCCGAGTTCATCCACCGTCTCGCCGACGCGGGGCACAAGGTGATCGAGGCGACCAGCTTCGTGCACCCGGACTGGGTGCCGCAGCTGGCCGACGCCGGAGAGCTGCTCGCCAGGCTGCACAGGAAGCCAGGAGTGCGCTATCCCGTCCTGGTCCCCAACCTGCGCGGCCTCGACCGGGCGCTCGAACTCCAGGCCGACGAGATCGCCATCTTCGCCAGCGCCACCGAGACGTTCGCCGCGAAAAACCTCAACCGCAGCCTGGAGAGCCAGTTCGACATGTTCGAGCCGGTCGTGGCCCGAGCACTCGACAACGGGCTGAAGGTGCGCGCCTACGTGTCGATGTGCTTCGGCGACCCCTGGGAAGGGCCGACACCGGTCAAGCAGGTGGTCGCGGTCGGGGAGCGGCTGCTCGGGCTCGGCTGCCACGAGCTGTCGCTCGGCGACACCATCGGCGTCGGCACGCCCGGCCACGTCACCGCCCTGATCGACGCCTTCCGCACGCCCGAGCGGCTCGCCGTGCACTTCCACGACACGTACGGGCAGGCGCTCAGCAACACCCTCGCCGCGCTCGAAGCCGGCGTGACCACCGTCGACGCCTCGACCGGAGGCATCGGCGGCTGCCCCTACGCCGCGTCCGCCACCGGCAACCTCGCCACAGAAGACCTCGTGTGGATGTTGCACGGACTCGGCATCGAGACCGGTCTCGACCTGGGCAAGCTCGTGTCCACCAGCGTCTGGCTGGCGGAGCTGCTCGCCCGGCCCAGCCCATCCCGCGTCGTACAGGCGCTTTCGAAAGGGTGACCATGCTCAAGGACGAGTACGAAGAGCTCCGCAAGACCGTCGAGGCGTTCTCGCGCGACGTGGTGGCGCCGGTGATCGGCGACTACTACGAGCGCGAGGAATTCCCGTACGACATCGTGCGGCAGATGGGTGCCATGGGGCTGTTCGGACTGCCGTTCCCTGAGGAGTACGCCGGCATGGGCGGCGACTACTTCGCGCTCTGCGTGGCACTGGAGGAGCTGGCCCGCGTCGACTCCAGCGTGGCCATCACCCTGGAGGCCGCGGTGTCGCTGGGCGCCATGCCGATCTTCAGGTTCGGCACCGAGGAGCAGCGCGAGACCTGGCTGCCCAGGCTGGCCGCGGGCGAGATGCTGGGAGCGTTCGGCCTGACGGAGCCCGGCGGCGGCACTGACGTGCCCGGCGGTATGCGCACCACGGCCGTGCCCGACGGCGACACGTGGGTGATCAACGGAACGAAGGCGTTCATCACCAACGCCGGCACCGACATCACCGGCGTCGTCGGCGTGGCCGCGCTCACCGGCGAGCGGGAGATCTCCACGATCCTGGTGCCGAGCGGCACGCCCGGGTTCACGGTGTCGAAGAAATACTCCAAGGTCGGCTGGAACGCCTCCGACACGCGCGAGTTGTCGTTCGCCGACTGCCGCGTCCCCGCCGCCAACCTGCTCGGCGAGCGCGGCCGGGGCTACGCCCAGTTCCTGCAGACCCTCGACGAGGGCCGCATCGCGATCGCCGCGCTCAGCGTCGGGCTGGCGCAGGGGTGCGTGGACGAGTGCCTGAAGTACGTCAGGGAAAGGAAGGCGTTCGGCCACCCGATCGGCCACTACCAGGCCATCCAGTTCAAGATCGCCGACATGGAGGTCCGCGCGCACACCGCCCGCCTGGCCTACCACCACGCCGCCGAGAAGATGCTGGCCGGTGAGCCGTTCAAGAAGGAGGCCGCGATCGCCAAGCTGGTCTCGTCCAACGCGGCCATGGACAACGCGCGCGACGCGACGCAGATCTTCGGCGGGTACGGGTTCATGAACGAGTTCCCCGTCGGGCGCTTCTACCGCGACGCCAAGATCCTGGAGATCGGGGAGGGCACCAGCGAGGTGCAGCGCATGCTCATCGCCCGCCAGCTGGGACTGGGCGATCTCTGAGGTTTGCGTCAGGAACATGCGACGATCTAGTGTCGTCAGTCATGACGGCTGACGATCTTCTGATCAGAAGGGCGGAGAAGGCCGACGCGGACGCGGTGTTCGCGCTGGCGCGTGAGTTCGCGCTGACCTTCAGGCCCGAGCGCGAGGCCTTCGACTTCGCCCTGCCCGAGCTGCTGGCGAACGAGGACGCCCTCCTGCTCGCGGCCGTCGTGAACGGGCGGGTCCAGGGCTATCTGCTGGGGTTCGTGCACCTCACGCTGTTCGCCAACGGACCCGTGGCCTGGGTCGAGGAGGCCATGGTCGGGCCCGGTTCGCGCCGGCAGGGCATCGGGCGGGCGCTGCTGGAGGAGTTCGAGAAGTGGGCCCGTTCGCGCGAGGCGGGCTACGTGGCGATGGCGACCCGGCGGGCGCCGGAGTTCTACCACGCGCTCGGCTACGAAGCGTCGGCCACCTTCTTCCGCAAGGTCCTGCGCTGAGCCTGGGCTGTTCCGCAAGTCCTGAGCCGCTTCCGCGAGTCCTGCGCTGAGCCTGGGCTCCTGCGGGAGCTTCGGGTCTTCCGCGCGTACCCGCGTGAGGAACCTGCCGCGAGGTCCGGCCCACGACGTCACCCGCGGGCGCGTTCTGTCGTCGCCGGATGGCATCCTTGGGGACGTGAGCATCCACGCCGTGAGTCCCTTGTTCGTCGGGCGCGCCCGTGAGCTCGCCGCCCTCGGCGACGCGCTGGTCAGGGCGCGGGCCGGGGCGTCGGCCACGGTGCTCGTCGGCGGCGAGGCCGGCGTCGGCAAGACGCGGCTGATCACCGAGTTCACCGGCCGGGCCGGCGACGCCATGGTGCTCGTCGGCGGGTGCCTGGAGCTGGGCACGGAGGGCCTGCCGTTCGCGCCGTTCACCGCCGTGCTGCGCGGGCTCGTGCGCGAGCTGGGCCGTGACGGGGTCGCGGCGCTCGTCCCCGGCGGCACCACGCGCGGGCTGGCGCGGCTCCTGCCGGAGTTCGGCGAGCCCGACAAAGACGGGCCGGAGGCCAGGGCGCGCCTGTTCGAGCAGGTGCTCGGCCTGCTCGAACGGCTCGCGGAAGAGCGTCCCGTGCTGCTGGTCGTGGAGGATGCGCACTGGGCCGACCGCTCCACCCGCGACCTGCTGTCGTTCCTCGTCCGCTACCAGCGCACCGCGGCCCGGCTGCTCATCGTCGTCTCCTACCGCGCCGACGAGCTGCACCGCACCCACCCGCTGCGCCCTCTCATCGCCGAGCTGGGCAGGATCGAGTGGGTGAGCCGGATCGAGCTGCGCAGGCTCACCCGCAAGGAGGCCGTCGAGCAGGCGGCCGGCATCCTCGACCGCGCGCCGTCCGCCGCCGACATGGATGTGATCTACGCGCGCAGCGAGGGAAACCCGCTGTTCGTCGAGGCGCTGCTGAGCGACGAGAGCGGCGGCCACGCGCTGCCCGAGTCGCTGCGCGACCTGCTGCTGGCCAGCGTCGAGCGGCTGCCCGACGAGACGCAGGAGCTGCTGCGGGTGGCCAGCGCCGGCGGGCAGCGCATCGAGCACGACCTGCTCAGCGCCGTCGCAGGGCTCGGCGAGAACGCGCTGTCCGGCGCGCTGCGGCCGGCGGTGGCGGGCAACGTCCTGGTCGTCGACGGCGAGGGCTACTCCTTCCGGCACGCGCTCATCCGCGAGGCGCTCCACGACGACCTCCTCCCCGGCGAGCACACCCGCCTGCACACCCGCTACGCCGAGGCACTGGAGCGCGACCTGTCGATCCTGCCCGCCCCGCGCGGCGCGATCGAGCTGGCCCACCACTGGCACTCCGCCCACGACTCCACGTGGGCGCTGGTCAGCGCCTGGCGCGCGGCCGCCGCGGCCCGCAAGTCCGCCGCCTACGACGAGCAGCTCAGGATGTTGTCCAGGGTGCTCGAGCTGTGGGACCAGGTGCCCGACGCGGCCGAGCGCATCGGCGCCGTCCGCGTCCGCGTGCTGCGGCAGACGGCCACGGTCGCCCACCTCGCCGGCGAATTCGAGCGCAGCATCGCCCTGGCCGGCGCCGCCCTCGCCGAGCTCGACCACGACGCCGACCCGATCGACTCGGCCCACGCGCTGCGCCAGCGCGGCCTGACCCGCTACGACCTGGGCCGCCCCGGCTACCTCGACGATCTCCGCCAGGCGGCGGCGCTGGTCCCCTCGGAAGAGCCCAGCAAGGTGCGCGCCCAGGTCCTGGAGAGCCTTTCGCGCATGCTCCACCGGCCCCAGGACCTGCCCGAACGTCTGGCCACCGCCCAGCTCGCCAGGCAGATCGGCCACGAGGTCGGCGACGCCAACGTCGAGGCCCACGCGCTGATCGACTACGCATGGGCCCGCTGGGGCTACTCCGAGATCGAGGACCAGCTCGGGGCCTTCGGGGAGGCCCGCGGCATCGCCTCAGGCGGAGGGGCGTACAACGCGCTGATGCGTTGCGCGATCTCCGAGTCCGACGCGCTGGAGGGCGCGGGCCGGCACGAGCGGGCCGCGCAGGTCGCCCGCGAGGGTGTGGCCGAAGCCGGCCACTACGGCCTGGCCCGCACGTCCGGCACGTTCCTGTCGATCAACTTGGCCGAGCCGCTGGTGTCGCTCGGGCGGTGGGACGAAGCGCTGCAAGTGATCGAGCACGCGCTCGATCTCTCGCCGCCCGCCCCCTACCGCGCCAGCCTGCAAGGGTTCGCTGCCGACATCGCGCTCGCGCGGGGCGACCACGACCGGGCCGAGACGCTGCTGGGCTCGGTGCGGGGGGTGCTGTCGCGCGGAGTCCACCGCGACCAGGTGCTGCTTCCGCATCTGCGCAGGGAAATAGGGCTGCTAGAGGCGCGCGGGCGGATCGAGGAGGCGGTGGAGACGGCGGGGCGGGCGCTGGAGGAGCACGACCTGCTGGCCAGCCCGCGATATTCGTGGCCGGTGCTGGTGGCCTTCGCCCGGCTCTTCGCCTCCGTCGCGCCGCCCGTTCCCGCCGGGGGTTCCGGTGCACCGGCGTGGTCCGGGGCGCCGTTCCTGCCGCGGCTTCGTGCGCTGGCGCAGGAGCTCGAGGTCGACGGGGCTCTCCAGCAGGCGCACCGGCTCACGTTCACCGCGCTGACCGGGCCACACCTCCCGCTCGCTGGGACGGTGCTCGCCGAGGAGCGGCGGGTCGCCGCCGGGGCCGACGGGCCTGCGGCGGTGCCCAGGGTGCTGCTCGCCAAGGGGACGGTGCTGGGCGAGAAGACGGTGTTGGATTCGGCGGCGGCCCTGGGGGAGGAGGCGGTGTTGAACGCGGCGGGGGAGTCGGATGTGGCGGCGGCGTTGAACGCGGCGGCGCTGGACGTGGCGGCGCTGGACGGATCCGCGACGCCGCTGGAGGTTGCCGCCGACCCGGCCGCCTGGCAGCTCAAGGCGTGGGACACGGCGGTGAGGGCGTGGGCCGGGCTGCGGCAGCCGTACACCGAGGCCTGGTGTCTGATGGGCTCGGCCCAGGCCGCGCTGGCGTGCGGTGACCGGCAGGAGGCCGCGGCGCGGCTGGCACGATCGAGGGAGCTCGCCGAGCGGCTCGGCGCCGGGCCGCTGATGGAGCAGCTCGACGTCTTCGGCCGCAGATCCAGGCTCGCGGGGCCGGACGCGGCGGGTGAAGCAAACCCGATGGGGCTGACGGCTCGCGAGCTGGAGGTGCTCCAGGAGGTGACGAACGGCCGCAGCAACAAGGAGATCGCGCAGGCGCTGTTCATCTCGGTCAAGACGGTGAGCGTGCACGTTTCCAACATCCTGGCCAAGCTCGGCGTCGCCACCCGGGGCGAGGCCGCGGCCACGGCCCACCGCCTCCGCCTCTTCGACGTTCCGACGTGAGTCGACCTGTCCGGCCTGGTCAGGCCGGATGCTTCACCCCACCACGGGCTCATTGCCGGCTCCCATCGTTCCGCGTTACCGGCCGCGCCACACCAGGTGAGCGAGCGGACGCACCGGCCGGTCGGCGGTTCCAGTCCACCGCCCGGGCCTGAGGCTCGCCCCTGCGAGCATGCGCCAACGGCCGGAAAAGGCTCCCGCTGGGTGGGGAGGGCGTTGGTGGGTTGGGTGTCCCGCTGGGCGGCGAGGGTGCGTTTCTCGGGGTCGAAGGTGCTTCGCTGGACGGGGAGTCCGCGTGTCACTGGTCGGTCCGAAGGCGTTTCGCTGGGCGGCGGGGTCACGCGCCGCGGGTTCGGCCCAGGCACTGCAATGGCCTGACGAGGGGGCGTGCCACCGGTTGCGGCGGGGGTTCGCCAGGGTGGCAGGCAGTGGTGGTCAGCCGGTCAGCTGGGCCTCGAGGCGGTAGCCGTCCACGGTGACGTACACCTGATCACCCGGCCGGGCGTTCAAGCGCATGAGCACCGGCTGCAGGGAGTCGAAGACCGGCTGGTGACCCTGCCACACCAGCACGATGGCGTTGTCGCCAGGGCCTGTCACCGACAGCAGCGTGCCGGGGCGCATGCCGAGCTGGGCCGCGTACCCCTCAGGCACCGGTACCGGGCCGCCCCTGAGGTGTTCCGGCGTGACCTCGATGCGCTGCCAGCGGCGCGGGTCGGAGGACGGGCCCGGCAGCGGCGGGGGTGGCGTGGACGGTGCGCCTGCCAGGCCGCCGGGCAACTTCCCTGAGCGGCTTCCCGACAGGGCCGACAACGTGGCCAGGGCGGCGGAAGGGTCGATCGAGCTCGCGTTCACCATCGGGATGGGCTGGCCGCCCCGGTGGTGGCCGTTGGCGCCGGGCGTGCGGCGGGGGAGAGGCTG
>NZ_SMKP01000264.1:0-11410 GCF_004349015.1 Nonomuraea diastatica | reverse complement strand
CGTCCAGCCCCGCAACGGAGCCCAGCGCCGATCCCACGGCGGAGCCCACGTCCGGCCCCAGCACCGATCCCACGGCGGAGCGCACGGAGCCGAGCACGAACCCCGGCAGGTCGAGCCGCCCTGAGCCGGGCTCGCCGATCACGCACGGTGAGTTCCCTGACTGGAAGTTCAGCCTGGGGGAGGCGAAGTTCGCCGCCCACAAGGTGGGCGGATGGACGTACGACTCCTGCGACACGGTGGACAGGCAGGGCGAACTGGCCAAGAACCAGTGCGAGCGCGCCATCGAGCTCGCCTATTCGGCCTACTCGGGGCACCTCAAGGCAATCCAGGTCATCATGTCGTTCCCGAGCGAGGCCACCGCGAAGACCGCCGCGACGCGCCTGGCCGAGCTCTCCTCCAATGCCGTGAAGTGGCGCCGGGACCAGGCGCTCGACACGTTCGTCTACGGGAAGATCCGCTCAGGATCGATCAAGAAGTACGTCGTGCTCACGGTCGTCACCGCCGACAGGACGGCCCGCGCCAAGGCCACGAAGTTCCACCACTACCTGCAGGCGGACCACAAGAACTACTTTCTCTTCCGCGACCTGGACGCCCCCGGCTGAGCCCGGGGACCGTCTGGGCGCGGTCATCGGCGTGCCGTCCGAGACCCCCGGTCAGCGGTGGCGGCGCACGTCGATAACGTCAGCATCATGTTCGACTCCCACCAGGCCACGGGGCTTCGATGATCGGCGCCATCGCGGACGACTTCACCGGCGCGACCGACGTCGCGGTGGCCCTGCGCCGCCGTGGCATCCGTACCGTGTTGTTCTTCGGGCTTCCGCCGGCGGCGGCGGAACCACCCGAGCACGACGCGGTCGTGATCGCGCTGAAGACCCGGACCGCCGCCAGGACGGACGCGGTCGCGCAGTCGCTGGCCGCGCTGGGCTGGCTGCGCTCGCGCGGCGTCCGCCAGGTCTACGTCAAATATTGCTCCACGTTCGACTCCACGGCCGAGGGGAACATCGGGCCGGTCCTCGACGCCCTGGCCGACGCCATGGACGTGCCCGTGGTCGCCATGACGCCCAGCTCGCCGGAGCACGGGCGCACCCAGGACAACGGTTACCTCTTCGTCGGTGACGTGCCGCTCGGCGAGTCGCACATGCGGCACCATCCCCTGACCCCGATGACCGACTCGTACCTGCCGCGCCTGCTGGAGGGCCAGAGCGCGCACCGGGCGGGCGTCGTGACGCTGGCGCAGGTCCGGGCGGGGGCGATCGGGCGGCGGCTGGCCGAGCTGCGGGCGGAGGGCGTGCGCTACGCCCTCGTCGACGCCGTTGACGACGCCGACCTCCTGACCGCCGGTCGGGCACTGGCGGACGCGCCGCTGGTCGCGGGCGCGGCCGGGCTCGCCGGCGGGCTCGCCGCGGCGCACGCGCGGTCCGGGCACGACCACGCGCCCGCCCCCGCGCCGCAGGGCGCCGCGGCGGTGCTGGCGGGCAGCTGCTCGGCCCGCACGCTGGAGCAGGTCGCCGCCATGATCGAGGCGGGCAGACCGGCCTACCGGCTGGACGCGCTGGCCGACCAGGACCCCGAGTCGCTCGCCCGGGACGCGCTGGCCTGGTATGACACGCTGGACGTCGAGGCTGGAGCGCCCCTCGTCTACGCATCGGCCGACCCCGCGGCGCTGCGCCGGGTGCAGGGAATCGTGGGCGCGGAGCGGTCGGCCGCGATCCTGGAGTCGGCGATAGGCCGCGTCGCGCAGGGGCTGGTCGAGCGGGGCGTCACCCGCGTGATCTCGGCCGGCGGCGAGACCTCGGGGGCCGTCGTGAGCGCGCTCGGCGTGCCGGGCGGGATGATCGGCGCGGAGGCGGCGCGCGGCGTGCCATGGATCCACACGGCGTCCGGTCTCACACTCCTGCTCAAGTCGGGCAATTTCGGCGAACCCGGCCTCCTGGTCGAGTCCTCACGATAACCGGCGTCCCAACCCCCTGACCAACAACCCACAAGCCCGACCCCTGACCGAACCCCCCAACGACCCGCGAGCACGAGTCGATCGCGCCCGCCGCCCGCCGTCCTGTGCGGCCTCTCCTATGGCCCCCGGATGGAATTGCCCGGTATGTCGGCCGCCGACCGGCTGCCTGTGAACGCGCGAAGCGCCACCGGATGATCATCACGGCCGCCCGCGAGCTGGCCCGAGGAGCTGTGCGCGGCGTTCGGGGAGCTGGTCGCGGCCCTGGGAGCCCGTGGCGGCGGGCCACGACGTCGCCTCCTCGCCGAGGGGACGTCTCCGCACGGCCTAGCAGGGCCCACGACGGCCGGGCACCAGCAGCAGCAGCGCAGGAGCGATCTCCTGATCGACCGCATGACCCGCGCCGCGTGACCGGCTAGTCGAGCAGGCCGCGGCGGCGGGCCGCCGCGGCCGCCTGGGTGCGGGTGGACACCTCCAGCTTGGCCAGGATGTTGGAGACGTGCACGCTCACCGTCTTCTGCGCGATGAACAGCCGCTCCGCGATCTCCCGGTTGGTGAGCCCCTCCGCGACCAGGCTCAGCACCTCGCTCTCGCGGGCGGTGAGCCCTCCGTCGCCGGCTCCGGAACCACTGCCGGAGCGAACCCCGCGCCCTCCGCCGCCGCCCCCGGAACCACCGCCGAAACGAGCCCTGCGGCCCCCGTCGCCGAAGCGGGCCCTGCGCCCGAACTCGTGCAGCGCGTTCTCCAGCGGCGCGGCGCGCAGCTTGCCCGCCGTCTCCCTGGCGAGATCCCACTCCACCTGGGCCGCCTCCCGGTCACCGGCGGCGAGCAGTGCCTCGGCCAGCCGCCAGCGGGCACGGGCCGTCTCGTAGACGAACCCGTAGTCGAAGGTCTCCACCACCTGCCGCCACAGCTCCACGTCGAGCCGGCCGTGCACGCGGTGCCACTCGGCCTCCACGCGCAGGCCCCAGGCCCGACCCTCAGGACCCAGGTGGCCGCCCTCCCCGGTGGGGCCGGCCTCGACGGCGTTGCGGGCGCGGCGGCGCAACTCGTCGGCGCCGCCGGTGCTGCCGAGCTCCGCCAGCGCCCACAGCCCGACGGCGGCCAGCCGGATGGTGCCCGATTCGCCCTCGACCAGCCGGTCCATGACCGCGTGCACGTGGTCGAGCGCGGCCTGGGGGTCGCCGTTCCACAGGGCGTGCTCGGCGGCCAGCGCCCGCGACATGTAGGCGGCCAGCTCGTCGGACCAGAACGGCCGCAACCACCCCAGCCGGCTCTCCACCGCCGGCAGGCCGCGCCCCACCTCGACGAACAGCGCGTACGACGACAGGATCGCCTCAGGCACGGTGCCCACCCGCGCGGGGAAGCCGCCCGCGACCGTCTCCGCCTGGTCCCACTCGCCCGCGACGTAGTGGATGAGGAAGCGCAGGAAGCGCAGGTCGGTGCCGAAGGTGCTCCACTTGAGGCCGGTCTCGAACGCCATGCGGATGCCCTCGTCGGCCACCTCCGCCGCGTGGTCGAGCAGGCCGCCCTCGTAGTGGATGCGGGCGTGGTGGAAGCGGGCGCGCAGGTCCATCGCCAGGTCGCCGGAGCCCTCGGCGGCGGCGATGTTGACCAGCTTGTGGGCCCTGCCGACGTCACCCCGGTGCTCGACGTAGGTGGCCAGCGTGAGCAGCGCCCCCACCTCGGCGTCTCTGGCCCCGGACGCGCGGGCGACGTCGAGCGCGCGGGCAGTGAGGCCCTCGATCTCGCGGTGGCGCGGGCTCCAGAGCAGCGCGCGAGCCTGGGTGGCCAGGGCGCGGGCGAGCTCGGGCCGGTCGCGCGCCGTCTCGACCGCGCGCTCCGCCGCCGCGATCGAGGCCGGCTGGTCGTCGGCTTCGTAAAGGTAGTAGGCGAGCCGCTCGAGCACCTCGGACGTCGGCGGCAGCGCCCTGAGCTGGGTGATCGCACGGTGGTTGTCGCCGGCGCCGGCCGCCATGACGGCGCTGCGGAACGCCAGCCCTTCCCTGCTCTCCCCGGCGAGCCCGGCCGCCCCGTCGACCCGCTCCCACAGGCCGAGCGCCCGCTCGTAGTGCTCGTGGGCCTCGGCGGGCGCGCCGAGGAGCGCGGCCTGGCGGCCCGCCTCGACCGAGGCCGCCAGCGCCCCGGTCAGGTCGTGGCCGGCGAGATGGTGATGGGCCAGCTCGGCGGGAGAGGAGAGCAGCCGGGCGAAGGCGGCGTGCAGCCTGGTGCGCTCGCCGGGCAGCAGGTCGGTGTAGACGGCCTCCTGCAGCAGCGCATGGCGGAAGGTGTAGCCGTAACCGTCGACCCTGAGCAGCCCGCGCGAGACGATCTCCCGCACCGCCTCCTCGAACTCCGCCAGCGGCAGCCCGGACACCTCCCGCAGCAGCTCGTCCTCCACCCTGCGCACCGCCACGGCGGCGGCCCGCAACACGCGCTGCCCGGCCTCGGACAGCACCTCGACCCTGGACATCAGCAGGCTGGCGAGCTCGTCGGGAAGCTCGTCGCCCTCGGCCATGGCCGCGAAGAGCTCCTCCGCGTAGAACGGGTTGCCGTCGGCCCGGGACACGATGAGCCCGAGCTCCCGAGCGCCCACTTCACCCATAGTGGCGACATAGTCAGACATGTCGCCCTCGCTCAGTGGCCCCAGCTCGACGTGCGTCACCGTCGGGAGCCGCTTCAGCTCCGCCAGCACCGAGCGCAGCGGATGGCGCCGGTGGAGATCGTCGGTGCGATAGGTGCCGACGACGCAGACCCGCTCGGTCTGCACCATGCGGCTGAGAAAGACCAGCAGGTCACGGGTGGACCGGTCGGCCCAGTGCAGGTCTTCGATCACGAACAGCACCGGCTGCACGTCGGCCAGCAACCCGAGCAGCGAGCCGAACAGCCGCTGCTGGGTGAGCCCTGCCGGCTGCGCGCTCTCCGTGCCGGGGAGCAGCTGGCCCAGCATCGGATGGGCGGCGGCGGCCTCGCGCACCTTCGGCTCCGCGCCGCGCAGCGCGTCGGCCAGCGGCAGGTAGGGCAGCGCGTCGCCCAGCTCGGCGCACTGGCCGGCCAGCACGTGGAAACCACACTCGCGGGCCTCGGCGACCAGCTCGGTGACCAGCCGGGTCTTGCCGATGCCGGCGTCGCCGCCGACGAGGGCGACGCCTGCCGTGCCGTCGGCGGCCGACCGCGTCACCCGCACCAGCCTGGCCAGCTCAGCAGCGCGCCCGACGAGGAGATCCTTCACGCCAGAAACGATGCCACGCCCCTCCGACACTTCATTGGTCCGGGGAAACGGCCTCCGATTGGCCCTGATCTCCCTACCAAAAGCATCTTACGCTGCTCTTTCGTGATTCCTCCAACAACGTACGCCCTCTTCGTGACCGCCTCGCTCGCCCTGATCCTCATCCCGGGGCCGAACCATCTCTACATCACCGCCAGAGGCCTCGCCCAGGGCCGGGCGGCCGGCCTGGCCAGCGCGCTCGGCGTGGAGATCGGCACACTCGTGCACATCGCGGCGGCCGCCGCGGGCCTGTCGTACGTGATCTCGCAGTCGGCGACGCTCTTCGCGATCGTCAAGTGGGCGGGCGTCGCCTACCTCGTCTACCTGGGCATCCGCGCGTTCATGGGCAAGGACGCCGAGACCGGGGCACCGCGGCGGCAACCACTGCGCAAGGTGTTCCTCGAAGGGGTGCTGGTCAACGTGCTCAACCCCAAGGTGGCGCTGTTCTTCCTGGCGTTCCTGCCACAGTTCGTCGACCCCGGCGCGGGCTCTCCGACCGTGCAGGTGGTGGTGTTCGGACTCACGGCGCTGCTCCTGGGGCTGGTGTCGGACGTCGTGTACGCGTTCGCCGCCGGCGCACTGGGCCGCCGCCTGCGCCGCAGGGCCAGGACGCTCCGGTACGTCAGCGGCGTCGTCTACCTCGGCCTGGGAGTGGCCACCGCGTTCGCCGGGAGAAGATGATCCGTACGATGCCGAAGCCGCGCTGCTCAACGCCGGAGCGCGCTGCTCAACGCCGTCCGCGGTTCAGAGGGCCAGCGCGGCCGGGATGCGGTCGAGCACGGGGTGGGGCGCCAGCCCGTACGCGTAGAAGTCGACCGCGAACGCGCCCGCCCCCTTGGCGCCGCGGGCCTTGGCCACCAGCCGGTCGGCCGAGTCGCTGTCGGGATGGCCCGGCCGCAGCACGGCACGCACCTCGCGATCTTTACCCACGGACCGCAGGTAGGCTCCCACGTCGTCGGCCACCCTGGCCGCGTCGCGCGCGTAGGCCAGCACCCCGAAGGCGGGCACCAGGTCGCCGAGCGCCACCAGGTCGACGCCGAGTTGCCAGGCGTCATGGGCGGCCAGCCCTGGCGTGGGCAGCCCGTCGGCGTCGCCCTTGACCGCGCCGGTGGAGTCGATGAACACCAGCTTGGACCCCTCGTCCGCCACAGCGGAGGCCACCTCGGACACCAGCGTGGTCACGGTCTCCGACCGGGCCCTGGCGTAGGCCACGACCTCCGGCCCCGCGTACGCGGTCAGCGCCGCCCTGGTCACCTCGCCCTGCGCGGCCGGGTCGCCGTCGAACACGCCGCCCACGATCCTGGCGCACTCGTCGCGCGCCACGTCGGCGTTCACACCCAGGTCGGTGGCCCTGCCCATGCAGTAGTCGCAGAAGCAGAGCCCGAACAGGTAGGTGTCCATCGGCCCGAGCGGCACGAACGAGCGCTGCGGCCTGAGCGGCCTGAAGTGCAGCGACTCGGCCACCACGCTGTCGACCCCGAGCCTGGCCACCGCTCTGGCCAGCGCGACCGCGTATTCGCGCACGTCGGGGTGGGCGGGGCACAGGTCGGTGAGCGAGCCGCGGTCGCCGAAGCAGTCGCGGACCGTCACGTCCGGATGCTTCTCGCCGAGCGTGGCGTTACGCAGGAACACCGTCCATCCGTGGAGCTTGATGGAACGTTGCGCACAGGCTTCGCGAAGCCCGTCGAAAGCATCCTGGTAGCCCGGCACGGGAGCGAGCCGGAGCCCGGAGAACAGGTCGGGCGGCGGGGCGAAGTGGGCACCGTCGTGGCGGATGGTCAGCCGGGACAGTCCGTGCGGGGTGACGTCGCGGGAGGCGTGGTGCACGGCGCCGACGGTGACGCCGCGCACACCGTACGCGCTGATCCTGTCGAGCACCCGCTCGACGCCCTCGCCGCGCAGGTCCTCCACGAAGGCGTATACCGAACTGTCCACAAGCTGACCTTAAGCGCTCTTGTACGCGACGAAGTCGATCTCCACCAGGATGTCCATCAGCTCGGACCCCACGGTGGTGCGTACGGGAAAGGGCGGGTTGAAGTACGACTTGTACACCTCGTTGTACGCGGCGAAGTCGCGCTTGAGGTGCTGCAGGTGGACCGTGGCCTTGACCACGTCGTCGAAGCCGAGGCCGTGCGCGGCGAGGATGGCGCCGAGGTTGCGCATGACCCGGTGGGTCTGGGTGGCGACGTCGTCGCCGTCGACCTCGCCGGTCTGCGGGTCGATCGGCCCCATGCCGGAGGTGTAGACGAAGTCGCCCACCACGAGGCCCTGGGAGTAGGCGCCGATCGGGGCGGCGCCCTCGGTGGTCCTGAGCTCCTTCTTCACGTTTTCTCCCTAGAAGTTGGTGTGTATCGTGCCAACGACACGGTAGTCCTGGTCCACCAGAGGCAGCTCGCGCCACTTGTCGAACGCGGTGCAGGGGTGCGAGATGCCGAAGGCCAGCAGGTCACCGACCTCGAGCCCGTCGCCGCGCACCAGGGTGTGCTGGTCCTGCATCTTCGTGACGGTGACGCCGGCGCGCCGCGGGATGGGCAGCCCCTCGTCGTACGGCGCGTCCCGCTTGCCCATGCCGACGACCGTCAGCCCCGGTTCGGGTGTGGAGAGCACGTGCGCCCACACCTCCAGCGCCGGCCGCAGCTCGCCCTGGATGCGGTTGAACGGCGTGCGCTCGCGGTAGTAGCCGTCGTCGTGGGTGACGTAGGCGCCGCTGCGCAGCAGGATGCGGGCCTGGGTGGCGACGAGCTCGCGCCCGATCACGTCGAACCACTGGCTGCCGCCCACGGTCAGGATCGGGTCGCGGACGCGGAGGTAGGCGACCGCGTCCTGCAACGAGTCCAGATATTTCCGGACTTCGTCGGCGGTTTTGAGGGCGCCCTCGTACCCCGCGATCCCCACCGGCTCGACCCCGGGCGTCTCCTGCGCGCAGGCCACCACCGCCAGCAGGTCGTCCAGCGAGCGGCACCCGGCACGCCCGCCTTCGTGCCCCAGCTCCACCAGCACCCGGAACGGCCGCGCCCCCGCGTGGCGGGCCAGGACGCCGACCCCGGCCACGGAATCGGCGAAGCTCAGGATCTCGAACGCGGGATCGCGCTCCAGCTCGCCGGCCGCCCAGGCCAGCCCCGCCGGGTCGACGACCTGGTTGGCGACCATGATCCGGCTCGCCCCGAAGCCCCTGGCCGCCTCGGCCTGGCGCGGCGTGGCGACGGTCAGCCCCCAGGCGCCCGCTCCGAGCTGGAGCGCGGCGATCTCAGCGGACATGTGCGTCTTGACGTGCGGCGCCAGCTCCAGGCCGTGGTCGCGGGCGAAGGCCGCCATCGTCGCCACGTTGTGCTCGAGCGCGTCCTGGCGCACCACCATCAGCGGGAAACCGAGCGCTCCGTCGAAGATCGACCGCCCGAGCGTCTCCTGCACAAGGCCCCTTCCATCAGCGTCCGACGTTATCCTGACATCCCGGGCAAGACCCAGCCGCGGTCAGGGCCGCAGCGCACGCCCGGGCGTGGCGCCGGTCAGCTCTCCCCCGGCCAGCACGCGCACCCCCGACACGAGCACGTCGTCCACGCCGGACGCGAGCGTGCGCGGAGCGGCGTACGTCGCCAGGTCGGCCACCGTGTCAGGGTCGAACACCACCACGTCGGCCGCGAACCCGCCGCGCACCAGCCCCCGGTCGGCCAGCCCGAACCGCCGAGCCGGATGCGCGGCCAGATGCACCGCGGCCTGCTCCCACGTCCAGTCGCCGAGCTCCCTGACATGCCGGCCAAGGAACCGGGCGAACGCCCCGAACCCCCGCGGATGCGGATGACCACCCACATAGATTCCGTCGGAGCCGCCGGTCTGCGACGGATGGCGCAACATCCGGCGTACGGACTCCTCACCCTCGGGGCCCTCGTCGGGGCGGGCGGACACCACGCCCGCCTCAAGCCGCGTCTCCGTCAGGAGGCGGCGGCAGAACGCGGCCGGCTCCAGCCCCGCCCGCTCGGCCGCCGCCACCATGGTCAGGCCCTCCGCCCAATCCAGCCCTGGCGCGTGCGAGACGGTCAGCCTCGGCCAGGTGCCGGCCAGCGTCGGCCACCAGTCGTCCAGCCCGTCTGAGGCGATCATCTCCAGGGCGCGGTCGGTCTCGGCCCCGGGCACGGACGGCGGCAGCACGACCATGGCCAGGATCGTGTTGCCGCGCAGGTAGGGGTAGGTGTCGAAGGTCAGGTCGACGCCATCGCCGAGCGCCTCCTCGACCAGCGGCAGCAGCACGCCGGCGGGACCGTGCAGGTGGGAGACGTGCACGGCGGCGCCGGAGCGCCGGGCGATGTCCACCACCTCCGCCATGCCGACCCCGGCATGCGCACCGTAGGCGCGCATGTGGGTGACGTACGGGAGCCCGCCGAGCGGGGCGCACAGCGCGGCCAACTCCTCGGCGGAGGCGTAGCGGCCCGGCAGGTATTCGAGCCCGCTCGACAGGCCGGCCGCGCCCTCGGAGAGCCCGCGCTCGACGTGCCGCACCATCGCCGCCAGGTCGCCCGCCGAAGCGGGAGCGGACGACGGGCCCATGACGTCGTAGCGGATGGTGCCGTGCGGCAGGAGGTAGGCGGTGTTCAGCGCCACCGCCCGGTCGTAGCCGTCGAGCAGCTCACCCACGGTCAGCGACCCGTCCTGCGGCGCCCCGCCGGGCAGTGGCCCGTTGACGGCGGCGAAATAGCGGGCGGCGTAGGCGACGGTCGCGGCCGATCCGGGCGCGAAGGACAGGCCGTCCTGCCCGAGCACGAACGTGGTCACCCCCTGCCGCAGCGCCGCCCGCTGCACGGCCGGGTCGAACACGGCCGCGTCGCCGTGGGCGTGGCAGTCCACGAAGCCGGGCGCGACGAACCGGCCCGTCGCGTCGATCACGGTCCCGGCCTGCGCGCCGTCCAACCTGCCGACCGCCGCGATCCTGTCGCCGGCGACCGCCACGTCCGCCCGGAACGGCGGGGCGCCCGTGCCGTCGAGCACCCTGCCGCCGCTGATGACTACGTCGAACCTCACCCATGGATTCAATCAGAGCCGCGATACGGCTTCGGGCCGCACTCCACGGACTCGTTGACCGGATGTTCGGCCAGCAGGTCGCGGGCCTGCAAGCGGGCGAGGTTCCAGCCGTTCCACGGATCGGGGCGGTCCAGCCCGTTGGCCTCGACCACGTCGGCGAGCACGCAGCTGCGCTGCGGCTCGGGCAGCCGGTCCAGGGCCGGCACCGCCTCCGCGCCGAGATCGCCCAGGTAGTCGGAGTCCAGCTGGGTGACGCCGCGCACCTCCACCTGCGAGTACGCGACCTGCAGGTCCGGGTTCACCACCGCGAACGCGCCCAGGCCCAGCCCGGTGACCAGCACGACCGTACGCGGCAGCCAGCCGGAGCCGCGCCCCGCGAACCGCACCGCCCCGGCCAGCAGCACCAGCGCGAACAACGCCCCCAGCCACCAGACCGTGGCCTGCACCGACAACCGCAGCCTGGACAGGCCGTAGGCGTCGGTGTAGAGGTTCATGCGGTGCAATGCCGAGACCAGCACCACCATCGTCAGCCCGCACAACATCCCCAGCAGCCCCGCCAGCAGCCAGCGCTCGCGCCGCTCGGCCCTGAGCAGCCCACCGGCCACGGCCACGATGCCCAGCACGAACACGCTGACCACGACCAGCTGGAAGAATCCCTGCCTGGCGTACTCGGCGTAGGTCAGCCCCGCCGTCCTCAGCACCCAGGCATCGCCCCCGAACAGCGCCGTGATCTGCACGGCCACGAACGACGCGAACAGCAGGTTCACCGCCGTGAGCGGCACCAGCCAGATGCTCCTGCTCACCCTGAACTTCTTCTGCGGCCCCACGGGATCGTTCACCGGCCGCAGCGCGACCAGCACCACCGCGGCCAGCAGCACGGCGAAGAGCACGAAGAGGAAGATCCGCAACGGCGCGGACTCCGCCCAGTCCGGCGCGGTGGTCACCCGCTCCAGGTAGGCGGCGAACACCGCGTCCGCCGAGGCGAACAGCAGCCCGAACACCGCCAGCAGCACCGCCGTGATGCCCAGGGCGGCCAGCGTCGGCATGACGCGCCGCCTGGCCGACAACTTTTTCAGCGGCCCGGCCAGGAACCACTGCACCGGGCCCAGCGCGAGCACCACGGACACGCCGCCTCTGATCACGCCCAGCCAGCCCGTGCCCGCCCCGGAGACCGCCAGCGC
>NZ_SMKP01000263.1:0-11441 GCF_004349015.1 Nonomuraea diastatica | reverse complement strand
ACCCGGCGGCGACGGGAGGGCTCGTGTCCACGCTCATGAGGCCCCTCCGCTCCCCGCCCACGGGCTCGTACCAGGCGCGGCGCCGGCCGGCGCGGGGGACGCGATGGGGACCGGGCGGGCCTGGCTGACGCGGTCGTCGAGGCCGGCCAGCTGCGTGTAGGCGTCGCGGGTGCCGGGCACCCCGCCGTACGTGACGTCGTCGAACGAGCGGGCCGCCGCGGCCAGCTCGTCCGCGAGGCCCGGCAGGGAGACGGCGGCCTCGGCGGCGAGCTCGTCGGCAGTGCGCCCGGGCATGCCGTCGACGAGCGCGCGTTCCTCCAGGTCGCGGGCGATGGCCCGGAGGCGTTCCTGGACGGCCGGGGTCCACCGCTCCTCGGCGGCCAGCCGTTCCGCCGCCTGCCGGTGCTCGGCCGCGCTCATCGCCCGCTCGCCGAACAGCGCGCCCGTCGCCGGCGCGTTCTTACGCGCGGACCTGCGCAGCTGCCACGAGATCAGCAAGATCACCCCGAGGATGATCAGCACGATCGCCACAGACGCGATGATCCCGCCGGCCGAGCCGCCGCCCGTGGCCGCGTCGACCAGGTCGCCCAGGAACTGCATGACCCATCGGTAGATCCGGTCGGGCAGCGATTCGGTCTCGTAGGCGGGATCGAGCAGTTCGCGCGTGGCCTGCCGCGCGGCCTCCTCCCTGTCGATCGGCCTCACGACCTGGCGGAGTTGGACGGGTGCCAGAGCTCGTCGGCGGAGGCGTGCACCCAGCCCTGGCGCTGCTGCTCGATGGCCGCGGTCTGCAGGACGAGGTCGAACGCCTCGCTCCGCATGCGGCGGTCGGCGTAGAGCAGACCGGAGACCCCGGCTTCGAACGGATAGACGAACATGGCGCTCAGCGTGCCGCCGATGGCGATCAGCACGGCCGACACGACCGCCGTGGCCACCGAGCCCGCGCCGAGCATGCCGAAGAGCGTGCCCGCGATCGTGAACGGCACCGACAGGATGCCCGCCACGAGCCCGACGAGCAGCGAGGTGAGCAGCAGGATGCCGAACACCCGCCAGAAGTCGCCGGTCACCAGGTGCCATGAGCGGCGCATGGCGTCGAGCGGGCCGCGGCCCTCGAGGACCACGGCGGGCGAGGCGAACGCGAAGCGGGTCCTGATGAACAGGTAGTAGGCGATGTACACGAGGATGAACAGGATGCTCAGCAGGGCCAGCCAGCCGAGGTCGCCGGCGTCGGCGTTGAGCGAGAAGACCACGATGAGCATCACGAAGACGAGGGCGGGCACCAGCATGATCACGGCCATCAGCCCCACCACGCCGAACAACGCCGGCACCCGGCCCTTGACCAGCTGCCAGGCCTCGCCGGCGGTGAGTTTGCCGCCGAAGACGGCCCGGCCGAGGATGCGGGTCAGCACGCCGGTCAGCAGGGTGACCGCGACGAACTGGACGGCGTAGGAGATCAGGGTGCCGCCGTACTGGGAGGCGAAGCCGTACAGGCCGGTGAGGTCGCCCTGCGTGGCGACCAGGCTGTCGGGGTCGGCGAGCGCGCCGCCCACGGAGTTGAGCAGGAACGCCTGCCCCACCGCCAGTGGCACGGACGCGAGCAGGGCGGCGATGGCCGACAGGCCGAGCACGGCTTTCGGGTTGGACCTGATGAGCTTGATCGTGCCGTCGAGCAGGTCGCCGAGCTGCAGCGGGCGCAGCGGGATGATGCCCGGCCGGAGCGCGGGCGGCGGCGGCATGGCGCCGTATCCGGGCTGAGGATGTGGATGCTGCGGATAAGGTGGCTGGGGCCCATGCCCGTGGGGCGGCTGTTGTGGTGGTTGTTGCCCGTAGGGAGCCCCGTAAGGGGATTGTTGTTGCGAACCTGGTGCGGTCCACGGGGAGGCCGGCGGGGCGCTGTAGGGCGGGGGCTGTTCGGCCGACCAGCCTGATGGCGTCTCGGGCGTGGGACCGTGACCGTCTGACATATCCCCAATCCTGGCATGCTGGGCGAGACATTGGTGTCGCTGAGTGGAGCCGGGCTGATCCGGCGCCCCGGCTTGGCCGCATTCTTCGGCGAATCCGGCCCGTGTTCGCGTCCAGGGATGGCAGAAAGTTGCTCTGTTACCGCAGACTGAGATGGCGATCGCGCGGGCGGACCGGAAATTCGCCTTTTGCGGGGCTCCGAGTCACACTCATGAGCCCACCAAGGGTAACCTTCAGCGATCGTGCGGGTATGTCCCACAATGCGTAGAACGAATGAGGGGCCATGAAAGGTCGCGTGCTGGTCGTCGATGACGACGCCGCTCTCGCCGAGATGCTGGGGATCGTGTTGCGGGGGGAGGGTTTCGAGCCGTCATTTGTCTCCGACGGTGACAAAGCCCTTGACGCTTTCCGGGATACACGCCCCGACCTGGTGCTGCTCGACCTGATGCTGCCGGGGGCCGACGGCATCGACGTCGCGCGCAGGATCAGGGCGGAGTCGGGCGTTCCGATCGTCATGCTCACGGCCAAGAGCGACACGATCGACGTCGTCCTCGGGCTGGAGTCCGGCGCTGACGACTACATCGTCAAGCCGTTCAAGCCGAAGGAGCTGGTCGCCAGGGTGCGGGCGCGCTTGCGCCGCACCGACGAGCCGACCCCCGAGATCCTGCAGATCGGCGACATCACCATCGACGTGGCCGGGCACTCGGTCAAGCGCGGCGAGGAGACCATCAACCTCACGCCGCTCGAGTTCGACCTGCTCGTCGCGCTGGCCCGCAAGCCGCGCCAGGTGTTCACCCGTGAGGTCCTGCTTGAGCAGGTGTGGGGTTACCGGCACGCGGCCGACACGCGCCTGGTCAACGTGCACGTCCAGCGGCTCAGGGCCAAGATCGAGAAGGACCCCGAGCACCCCGAGATCGTGGTGACCGTCCGCGGTGTGGGTTACAAAGCCGGACCCGCCTGACCTCCGCCCAGCCCTGCCATGCCCCCGGCCGAGAAGACGAGAACACGCAGGCGTACGCTCCGCCAGATTCTCGGCGGAGCGCGCCGGCGGGTTCGTCGTGCGGCGGGCAGGACCCGCAGCATGTGGCGGCGTTCGCTGCAGCTCCAGGTCGTCACCAGCACGCTGGTGATCTCCGTGATCGTGGTGGTGGTGCTCGGCACGTTCCTGTTCGGCCAGATCAACAAGTCGGTGGTCGACAGCAGCCAGCAGTCCTCCGTCAGCGACGCGTTCGCCGACCGCCTGCAGATCGCCGACGCCCTCGCCCCCGACACGGACGAGCAGACCAAGACCGCCGACACCGCCAAGAGCGGTTCGGCCAACCCGCTGGACGAGGTCATGGACATCGTCACGGGATCGGGCGAGGACGGCTCCAAGAAGCGCTACGACGTGCTGATCCTCAACCCGGCCACCCCGGGCCAGTCGCGGGCGTCCGGCAGCGTCGTGCGCTCCAGCGTGCCCCCGAACCTCCGGGCGAACCTGCAGCGCTACATGCGCAACCACGAATACGGCAAACCCGTCGGGATTCATCAGCAGATCAAGTTTCCCGGCGAGAGCCAGCCCCGACTCACCTTCGTGGTCGGCGGCGTGGTGCACGTGCCCACCAGCGGCCAGAACTACGAGGTCTACCACTTCTTCCCGTTCACCGAGGAAGAGGAGCTGCTCACCAACGTCAGGCTCGCCATCGTCGTGGTGGGCCTCGGCCTCGTGCTGCTGCTCGCCGCGATCGCGTACCTGGTCGCCCGCCAGGTCGTCTCTCCCGTACGCCTCGCGCGCCAGGCTGCAGAACGCCTGGCCGCCGGCAAGCTGGACGAACGCCTCAAAGTGCGCGGCGAGGACGACCTGGCCCGGCTGGCGAACTCGTTCAACGAGATGGCCGCCAACCTGGCGCTGAAGATCCACCAGCTGGAAGAGCTCTCGCAGGTCCAGCGGCAGTTCGTCTCCGACGTCTCCCACGAGCTGCGCACCCCGCTGACCACCGTGCGCATGGCCGCCGACCTGCTCTACGACGCCCGCGAGGACTTCGACCCGATGGCCTCCCGCTCCGCCGAGCTCATGCAGGCCCAACTGGAGCGGTTCGAGGCGATGCTGGCCGACCTGCTGGAGATCAGCCGCTACGACGCCGGCGCCGCCACGCTCGACCTCGACCCGGTGGACGTGCGCGACGTCGTGCTGCGGGCCATCGGCGACTCCGAGGCGCTGGCCGAGCGCCACTCGACCCGCTTCGAGCTGCGGCTGCCCAACGAGCCGTGCATGGCCGAGATCGACAACCGCAGGGTCGAGCGCATCCTGCGCAACCTGCTGTTCAACGCCATCGAGCACGGCGAGGGCAGGGACGTCGTGGTCACCGTGGGCGCCGACAGGGACGCCGTCGCCATCGCCGTGCGCGACCACGGGATCGGCCTGAAGAACGGTGAGGACACGCTGGTGTTCGACCGGTTCTGGCGGGCCGACCCCTCGCGTGCGCGCACCATCGGCGGCACGGGGCTCGGGCTGGCGATCTCCCGCGAGGACGCCTCGCTGCACGGCGGCTGGCTCCAGGCGTGGGGGCAGCCGGGCGAGGGTTCGCAGTTCAGGCTGACGCTGCCCAGGACTGCGGGGGCCGACCTGAAGGGCTCGCCGCTGTCGCTGGTGCCGCCGGAGATCGAGATGCGGCGTACATGGCGCGGCGCCATGACGCCCGTACTGCTGCCCGCCTCGGCGGTGGACGGGACCGGTCATGACGACGATTAGGCGGCTCGGGGCCGCGGTCGCGATCGTTCTCGCCATGGTCGCCGCGGGCACCGGGTGCACCGTGATCCCCGTGACCGGCCCGTACACGGTGGGCGATGACGGCACCGGCGGCGACCCGCTGAACAAGCCGTTCCAGCGTATGATCGCCATGCCGCCCCAGCCGAACTGGGGGCCCGAGGACACCATCAAGGGCCTGCAGGCCGCCATGGCCGCCTACGCCGACGACCCGTCGATCCTGCCTCAATACCTGACTCCCGAGGCACGGGCCAAGTGGAGCGCCACCGGCCCGGTGAAGGTGATCGAGGACGCGTTCGAGATCACCTATCCCACGCCGCGCGACGGCACGGAGACCGTGCTGCAGGTCACGCTCAAGGCCCAGTGGGTGGCCAGCATCGGGACCGACGACGCCTATGCCCCCACGGCCGGCGCCTGGGACGGCGGGACGTTCGAGCTCGTCAAGACCCAGCAGGGCGGCTACCTCGTCAACAAGCTGCCCGCCGGGCTCCTGCTCACCAACTCCGACGTGGTGCGCGCGTACCGCCCCGCGAACCTCTACTACATGAACGCCGACATGCCGGAGCGGCTCGTCGTCGACCGCGTGCGCCTGCGGATGAAGCCGACGGAGAGCTTCGCGCGGACCATTCTCGAACGCCTGCTCAAAGAGCCCACGGCGGCCCTTCGCGACGCGGTGACCACGAGCTTCCCCGAGGGCACGACGATCGAGTCCATCAGGTGGAACGAGGAGCGCGTGCTGGTCAACCTCTCCGGCCCGCTGGACCCGCTCGACCTGAGCGCGGAGGCCGCACTCAGGGCGCAGATCAGGCACAGCTTCGCCGACAACGACGTCGCCAAGGGGCGCATCATCGAGATCCAGGTCGACGGCGAGACGTACGCCGTCGACCGGCCCGATCCCGCCGACCCCTGGCTGGACGACGGGGGCGACACCGCCTACTTCGTCGACAACGGCGCCGTGCACTTCATGGGCAAGGAAGGCCCCGCCGGCGCCGTACCGGGCGCCGCGGGCGAGCAGCGCGCGGGATACACCGACTTCGCCCTGTCGAAGGAGGAGACCGCCCTCATCGCCGCCAAGACCTCCACCGGCATCTCCTTGACCAAGCTCGCGCAGGACGGGCGCTGGCAGGAGGTCATCCAGGGCACGGAGCTCACACCGCCGACGTTCCACCGCGACGGGTCCCTGTGGACGTACGACAACAAGAACGGCGTCCTGCTCCGGTACGACCCGGCGAGCGGGCGGGGGCCCGAGCGGGTCTCGGCGCCCAAGCTGGCCGGCCTCGACGTCGCCCGCCTGAGGATCGCCAGGGACGGCGTGCGGGTGTCCGTCACCACGGGCGAGAACACCGTGCAGATCGGCGCGCTCACCTCGACCCCTGAGGGGCTCGTGCTCGGGAACTTCCGCAGCCTGACCACGACCGAGGTGGGGGACGAGATCGTCGACGTGACCTGGAGCGATGACGAGCACCTGCTGGTCCTGGTGGAGAGCAAGGCCGGGCAGATCCTGAACGAGATCAACGTGGGCGACGGGGAGACCGTGGGGGTGCCGTTGAAGGACCGGCTCGTCTCGCTCGCGGCGCTGGACGACCGGGTGCTGGGGGAAGTGAAGACCGACAAGGAGACGAAGATCGTCGAGCTGAACCCAGACCGCCAGACCTGGGTCCCGAAGGTCGAGTCCAACGCCGGCAGCCCTCTCTTCCCGCTGGGCTGACCGCCGCCGGTCCGCCGAGGCCCGCCGCTGCGCGATCGCCCGGGAACTGTCGGTGCCGGGCGGCATGCTGACCGCCGTGCTGACCGCTGTGTTGACTCCCGTGCTCGATCTGGTCCTCCCCGGCACGTGCGCGGGCTGCGGTGCCAAGGGGGCGCGCTTCTGCGATGGCTGCGTCGCCGAGCTGACCGGCTCACCCGCCCGGCGCAGGCCCGCCCCGTCCCCGCCTGGCCTGCCCGACTGCTGGTCGGCGGCGCCCTACACCGGAGTGGTCAGGAAGGCGGTGGTGGCCTACAAGGAGCGCGGCGCGGTGGCGTTGGCAGGGGTGCTGGCGCAGGCGGCGACGTTCACCGCCGTGACGGCGATCGGGCGGATGGAGGCGTCGTGGGCGCGCGGCCGGTTCGCGGTGGTCCCTGTGCCGAGCGCGCGCCGGAACCTGCGCGGCAGGGGGCATGATCCGGTGGGGCGGCTGGCCGTGCTGGTCGCGCGCGACCTGCGGGCGTTGGGGATGCCGGCGCGGGCCTGGGCAGGGCTGGTCCAGGCGCGGAGCGTGGCCGACCAGGCGGGCCTGAGCTCCGCCGAGAGGGCCGCCAACCTCATGGGGTCACTCCAGGTCGCCTTGCCCGCCGGCGGCGCTCCAGCGCCCGTTGCGCTGCTCCTGGACGACATCGTGACGACCGGCGCCACCCTCGCCGAGGCCGCGCGGGCGCTGCGGTCGGCCGGCGTGCGGACGCCGCTGGCGGTCACCGTCGCCGCGACACGCCGAAGATCTTGGAAGTCGTTACGGTGACAGTGAGTAAAGAAAGATCCAATTCGCTGCTCTAACCTGAAGGTGACATGTGCCTTGCCCGAGCGACGTGCCGGGGCAGCTCAGCGGTCAGGACGTTCGTGCCCGTAAGGGGCGCCGACCGGTTGGACCGAATCTCGGAATGCGCTTTCCATCCCGTGGAAAATCACGGAAAGTGATCCTTTGGCCGACCCTCCGGCTGACATTCTCCCTGGATGCGGATAGCGTTCTGACATGGCACCCGTTCGGGTCCGTGGTTGCGCAGGGCCGGTGTTCCCGGCTCTGCTAGCCGATGCCAGCCGCAGGCAAAACGGTCCACGTAAGGCGACTCTTTGTCGACCGATCACGGTGCGGCTTAGGGGTAAGTCCTGCCTTCCCGAGGGGCCAGATGTCCCTCGCCAGAAGAGAAGGGCAGTAGTGGCGACTGAGCTGCGAGACCCTCAGCAGGCGGATGTGGGGTCGAAGACCAGGTCGGCCGGGCGGGTGCCCTCCGAGTTCCCGGTGACGCCGAGTCGGAAGAGGGTAACGGTGGCAGAAAGGCAGACAGAAGACCCCGCTCGGCACGCACATCGTCGGGCGCTCTTGCTCAGTCGTTAGACGAAGGGGGGCTGTTGCATGGACATCATCGTCAAGGGCCGGCACACAGGAGTGAGTGATCGGTTCCGAGACCACGTGACGACCAAGCTGGCCAGGATCGAACGTCTGGACAACAACATCATCCGAGTCGACGTGGAGGTGTCGAAGGAACGCAACCCGCGCCTCGCCGACCGGCGGGAGCGCGTCGAGCTCACCATTCACTCGAAAGGACCGGCCATCCGCGCCGAGGCGTCGGCCGACGACCGGTTCGCAGCCCTCGACCTGGCCCTCGACAAGCTGGAAGGCCGCCTCAGGCGCCTGGCCGACCGGCGCAAAGTCCATCACGGCAACCACTGCCCGCCTTCGGTCGCGGAGATCACCGCGACGCTCCCTGACGCCACCGGGCTCCCCCCGGTCACCAGGCCCTCCGTCCCCAAGCAGGACCAGGAGCCGGACGAGGACGAGCAGGAGAAGAGCAACCAGCTCTACGACGACATCGTCCCGATCGAGATGGACGGCGACGGTCCGCTCATCGTCCGGGAGAAGTTCCACAAGGCGGAGCCCATGACCATCGACCAGGCCCTCCTCGAGATGGAGCTGGTCGGACACGACTTCTACCTGTTCCGTGACAAGGAGAGCGGCCAGCCGTGTGTCGTCTACAACAGACGCGGCTACAACTATGGTGTGCTGCGGCTCATAGAGCCCTGACAGCGCGCTGGAAGATCTTCTCGACCACCCGAGAACCGCGGCACCCGTGCCATCATGGCGGTTCAACGGCTCTGGCCCCCCGACGAGGAGGAGACGTGAGCGAGCTCAGTCAGGTTCAGATGAGCGAGCGAAGCGACGAACACACAGTCGCGAGGCTGCGCAAGGAGGCCTCGTGACCGAGTCCGGCGAGGTCCGCGCGTCCGAGAGCGAGCCGATCCGTGTGCTGATCGTGGACGATCACGAGTTGATCAGGCGCAGCCTGGCGCTGGCGCTGGCCGCTGAGCCCGACATCGAGGTGGTCGGTGAGGCGAGTGACGGGCAGGAGGCGGTGGAACTGGCCGATCGTCTCATGCCCGACGTCGCCCTCATGGACGTGCGCATGCCGCGGCAGGACGGCATCGAGGCGGCGAAGGGCATCAAGGCCTCCGTCCCGAGCACCCGCATCATCATGCTGACGGTGAGCGACGAGGAAGAAGACCTCTTCGAGGCGATCAAGGCGGGAGCCACCGGCTATCTGCTGAAGGACGTCCAGATCAACGACGTCCCCGCCGCGGTGCGCGGCGTGCACGAGGGCCAGTCGTTAATCAACCCGGCGATGGCGGCCAAGCTTATCAGCGAGTTCGCCAACATGAGCCGCAAGGAGGCCGAGCGCCCGCCCCAGCTCCCCGTGCCCCGGCTGACCGACCGGGAGATGGAGGTGCTGCGGCTGGTGGCCAAGGGCATGAACAACCGCGAGATCGCCAAGCAGCTGTTCATCTCCGAGAACACCGTGAAGAACCACGTGCGCAACATCCTCGACAAGCTGCAACTGCACTCGCGGATGGAGGCCGTGGTCTACGCGGTGCGCGAACGCATGCTGGAAATCACCTAGGAGGTTTTCGAGCGCAGCCGATCCAGTCGAGACGGATCCGGATCGGCCCGTCGGCCAGTGACTTCGAGCCCGGTTCGAGCACGGAGAGACGGCGGTAGCCGCCGACCCCGTGGTCCAGTGCGAGAACCTCGATGCTGGAAACGCCCCGGTCGTCCAGCTCGACGATCCAACAGCACGGGATGCCTGCGGCGGCATATTCGGCCCGCTGTCTCCACTGTCTCAACGCTGCCCGTGCCGGACGTGGCTTCTGCTCTTCCGGCGCACACCGGAAGAGGGCGGCATCTGGCCGCTCCAGCGTGTTGGTCAGTCGCCGCGTCACCGTCTGGTGCAACCTCGAAGGTGATTCGCACCGAATCGCCTGACCGTCAATGACTTCGACCTGGCGGCCGAACTCCTCGGGGAGCCGCTTCCAGATATCAACCGTGATGGGCTCCGGCTGGGACTCCCGCCTCCTGCACCCAGTCGAAGATCTCTGACATGGCGCCCTTCCGATCCGGGGGACCCTGCTCGATTCAGGTCGTGGTCAGGATCGGTGCGAGTTCAGGGGGGTCGGCGCGGTCGACGCGGACGGAGTCGCAGCCGACCCAGTCGGCCGCCGACCAGAGAGCCTCGCGCATGGCGTCGGCCCACCGGGCGGAGGAGAGACCGGGCTCCAGGCTGAGCTGCCTGGCCACCAGCGTGGTGCCCTCGCGCGCCGGGTCGACGCGGCCGATCAGCCGGCCGCCGGCCAGCACCGGCATCGTGAAATAGCCGTGGACACGCTTGTGCTTGGGCACGTAGAGCTCCAGCGTGTAGCGGAACCCGAAGACGCGCTCGGTGCGGCCGCGGTGCCAGATGAGCGAGTCGAACGGCGACAGCAGCGTCGTGCGGTGGCGGCCGCGCGGATCGGACGCCAGGGCGGCCGGATCGGCCCAGGCGTTGGCGAGACCCTTCTTGCCCGGCCAGCCCGTGACGGTCACGGGCGCCAGCCCCGCGGCCCCGCTGAGCAGCACCTCGTCGAGTATCGTCGCGTGACGCCCCTTGAGCCGGAGGAAGTCGATCAGGTCGGTGCGGTTGGCCACGCCCAGCGAACGGCCCGCGACGGCGGCCAGGCGCGTGATGCACTCCTCGTCGGACAGGTCGTCGCCCAGCAGGCCGGCGGGGACGGCGCGCTCGGCCAGGTCATAGACGCGCCGCCAGCCGACGCGGCGGGTGCAGACCAGCTCGCCGATGTCGACCAGCCACTCCAGGCCGATCTTGGAGTCGGACCAGTCCCACCACGGGCCGCCGTTCTTGGCGCCGCCCACGTCGGACGTCGTCAGCGGCCCCGACGCCCGAACCTTCTCCAGGAGCTTGTCGACGTCGTCGGGGACCTCGTGCCAGCGGAAGCGCCGCTCGCGGTAGGCGCGGCGGCGGAACGAATAGAGCGGCCAGTGCTCGATGGGCAGGATGCAGGCCGCGTGGCACCAGTATTCGAAGCTCTGAGCGGGGTTGTGCCAGTAGGCGCGCTCGATCTTGGGCCTGCCGACCGCGCCCAGGCGGGCGTAGGCGACCAACTCGTGGGAGCGGGCGAGGACCGAGATCGTGTCGAGCTGCACGGCGCCGAGCCTGCGCAGCATGGTGTGCACCCCACCCTTGCGTGCGTCGGCGCCGATGAGGCCCTGGGCACGCAGGATGATCCGGCGCGCTTCGTCGGCGGTCAAATCCGGTAGGGGGGTCATGTCTGCATTTCCGTACGGCGGTGCATGCGAGCAATCTAGCGGCGGCCACCGACAGAACCGCCCGCCAGGACCGCCGGGGTAAGGGAAACAGGGCCTCCAGGCCCTGGCTCATGGACGTGGGACGGGCACCCGGGCGTCCGCGAGCGTGACCGAGAGGGCTTCCCGGCTGTGGCCGGGGCGTGGGCCGTGAGACGGGGCCTCCCGGACACGTCAGGGGCACGACAACAGACCCCACACCAGGAAGGCGGCGGTTCGGGATCCGCCAGGGAGGTCGGAAACGTGGATGTGGATGTGCCCGGGAAGGTCGGGAGTGTGGTCGGGGAGATGCGTCGGGGGATGTCGGGAGTACGGGGGGTGGCTGCGGTGGGTTGGGCGCGAGAGTGAGG
>NZ_SMKP01000262.1:0-11547 GCF_004349015.1 Nonomuraea diastatica | reverse complement strand
ACTGGAAACGGAGCAACGAACCTGGTCACGGTCACTGGGGTGGCACAACCGACCGGGAAACCGGCGGAACATGAAGGCCCCAGGCCCTACCGCCAGGAGACGCCACCGCGCCAGCCCCCGACCCTACGGAAGGCGGCGGCGGTACGCCCGACTTAATGGGAGGCGCCGTGACCGCGTTCCTGCTTACGCTCGGGCGTCATGGACAACTACCTGACGACCAACCGGGCCAACTGGAACGCACGGGTTCCGATCCATGTCGACAGCGACTTCTACGACGTCGACAGTTTCAAGGCCAACGGGCGGAGCGTCCTGAGACCGTTCGAGGTCGCGGAGGTTGGCGACGTGTCCGGCCGCCGCCTGGTGCACCTGCAGTGCCACCTCGGCCTGGACACGCTCTCCTGGGCCAGGCTCGGCGCCGAGGTGACCGGGCTCGACTTCTCCGACGCCGCCATCGACCAGGCCAGGGCCATCGCGGCCGACTGCGGTATCCCGGCAAGGTTCGTCACCGCCGACGTGTACGACGCGGTTGGGGCGCTCGGCGAGACCTACGACATCATCTACACCGGCCTGGGCGCCCTGGTGTGGCTGCCCGAGCTCACCCACTGGGCGGAGGTGGCCGCCGCACTGCTGAAACCGGGCGGATTCCTCTACCTCTCGGAATTCCACCCTTTTCCCCAAGTCCTTGATGAAGAGACCGGCACGATGGTCACCTACGACTACTTCGACCGGGGCCCGCATGTCTGGGAGGAGCCGTACACCTACACCGGTGGCCGGCTGATCGAGTCCTACACGTCCGTGCAGTTTCAGCACGGCATCGGCGACGTCGTCAGCTCGCTGGCGGCGGCGGGCCTGCGGGTGGACTTCCTGCACGAGCACGACCACACGCTCTTCCGCCGCTTCCCCACGATGTCCGGCGACCGCACCGGCTACCGCCTGCCGGAGGGCACGCCCAGAATCCCGCTCATGTACTCCCTGCGAGCCTCAGCCGGGTAGTGCATCTCCTCCAGCGGCGGGTCTGGCAGCAGCCGACCGCCACGACAACGTGAACCCGAACCGCTCGCAGAACCGTCGCGCCTGCGGGGTGCCAGCACCACAGCCCCCACAGGGGGTATCACTGTAAGGGCCCTGTCTCACATTCGGTGGTGACGAAGGGTTATGAGGGTCGTTGACATTCGTGTGAAAGATGTCAACGATCTTGCGCGGACGGTGTTTTCGGGTCTGTCCCCGCTGGTCATAGAGGATGTGGCCGACGAGGGTGAGCGGATCGTGGTGCGGGCGCGGACTCCGAAGGAGGCCGCGGTCTGTCCGGTGTGCGGGGCGTCGTCGGGGCGGGTGCACGGCTACCAGCTGAGGACGGTGGCCGACGTGCCGGTCGATGACCGCCGGGTGGTGGTCTGTGCGCGGGTGCGGCGTCTGATGTGTGCCACGCTCGGCTGCCGCCAGACCTTCCGCGAACAGGTGCCTGGGGTGCTAGGGCCTGTGCGGGGTTCGGATCTTCAGGCTGGGTGGAGGCTGCGGAGCCACAAGATAGCTCCGCGTAGGTGCAGACCGGCCAGATAGCTGTCGGGGGTCTTGTCGTAGCGGAAGGCCAGCCCACGCCACTCCTTGATCCGATTGATGCAGCGCTCCACCGTGTTGCGCTGCTTGTAGAGATCGGGATCATGACGGACCGGCCGGCCGCCGCGGGAGCCACGCTTCCTGCGGTTGGCCGCCTGGTCGACCTTCTCCGGGATGACCGCCTTGATCCCGCGCCGGCGCAGGTAGGCGCGGTTGCCGCGGGAGGAGTACGCCTTGTCGCCGGCCACCGCACCCGGCCGGGTGCGCGGACGGCCGACAGCCAGACGGACCTTGATGCGCTCCAGCACGGCCCGAAACTGCGGGCTGTCACCGGCCTGGCCAGGCGTGAGGACGAAGACAGCGGACGACATCGACGGTCGGCCGACACATGCACCTTGCCGCTCAGCCCACCCCGCGAGCGGCCCAGCTTGGCCACCTTCAGCCGAACCGGTGCCGGCGCCGCATCCGTCGGCGTTCGTCCCGCTCTCCGTCCTCGCCCGGGGCACCCTCCTCGGCGATTTGCCCCTTTGGCGCAGCCCCTTTTCCTGCTTGGCGGCCTCGCGCAGCGCTGCGGCCAGTTCGTCGTTCAGAGCCATTCCAGCAGCGTGGTGGTGCGCGCGGGCCGTCGTAGAGTCCACGCTCACCATGTCAAGGTCGGCCTGTCCACGAGCCGCAGCCTCCGCGATCAACGCCTGCATCAGGTGCTCGAACACGCCGCTCACCGCCCACGAGCGAAACCGGTCGTAGACGGTGGACCAGGGCCCGTAGTCCGCAACGGGCAGGTCGCGCCACGGACTGCCGGTCCGAAACCGCCACATCACCGCGTTGAACTGCTGCCGCAGATCCGGGATCGGGCCTCGCTCACCCAACGGCAGGTGAGGCTCGATCAGCGACCATTCCTCGTCGGTGAGGTCTCCGCGTGCCATGGCGAAGACGTACCAGGCTCCCAGAGCAGACCGCAGGCAATTCCTCTGATCTCAACTCCGTACAGGCTCTAACAGCTATATAGGTGCACTGTAGAAAGCTGCTTGAGCGGAGCTGGCACGACATGAAACAGATCATCGACCTGCGGCCGGTCTATCACCGGCTCGAAGAACGCATCCGCGCCCACGTCATCCTCTGCTGGCTCGCCCTCCTGCTCATCCGCATCATTGAGACCACGGCAGGAACGACCTGGCAGCACGCCCGCCGGGAACTCAGCCGCCTCCACCTGGGCACCTTCACCGGCTCCACCGGGACATTCCGGCGGGTCACCGACCTGACCAAACCGCAGATCGACCTGCTCTCCAAGCTCCGTATCGACCACCCCAAGAAGGTCATCGACCTTCAGGCCACACCCCGCTGACCAGCACCTCCGCCACCGCCTAGAGAAACGCCCTCAAGGCGGCCACATCCGTGTCACCCCAGGTCAGACCCCGAATCCAAGCCTCCAGCCCGCTGAATTACGCGGAACGCAGGCCCGAGCCGGCAAGCCGGATGAATCCACGAAGCCGGACACGTCAGCGAAGGCGCAGGACCTCCCCACCGCCTCGGACACCGGCCTGATCATCGGCGGCATCCTCCACCTCGGCGGGGCCTCTCCCGGACCATCGGCCACGGACGGCTACCAGCCCGGCCTGGTCGAGGTCTTCACCGACAAGAACCGGCGGGTCACGGGCAAACGCTCGGACCTGAGCGCGTGGGGGCGATCGGATCGGTCACCGTGCACCTCGACCGGCTCCTGACCGAGCGTTGCGTGACGCGCGATCACGTTCTTCGCCAGCGTTTCTTCCTGGCTTCAGGCCTCCAGCAAAGCCGGATGGGGTTCAAGCACTCCGTTGACGCGTCGGTGGGACACGACGAAAATTGCCAGGCATGGGGTGGAACACTTCGGCGTTGTTCGTGCGGGGTCGATCGATCGGCGAGGTCATCGGCTGTCTGCCGGACAATACTGAATTCCTGCCGAGCGGTGAACGGTTGAGCGCCGATCATGCGTGGAGTCACAGTCCTGCTCAACGCCTTTATCTCGCTGAAGCGGACGGCTGGTGTCAGATGTGGGACGCTGACCAGCGGATTCCAAGCGACGTTGACAACCTGTTCAAGACCGGTGCGCCCTGGGCGTTGCAGGGGACGCGAGCCCTGGCGGTCCTGTTCTCGAGTGTGTCGAGCATTTACGGGCTGTGGCTCTATGACGACGGCGAGTTGGTCCGGGGTCTCGTTTTTCACAACGGCGAGGCCGTGGTCGATGCCGGAGAGCCGTTGCCGGCGGAAGCGCGTGTCGATATTCCGGCGTGGGGTCCTGACGAGGACTTTCTCTGGACATTGATCAACGATGTGACGGGGGTGACCGCCAAGGTCGATCAGACCTTTGAGGTGTACGAGGCCGTGAAACGTTGAAGCCCGCCGCCGCACAGGCGGAACCGGTCCCGCCGGGCGGGCGGGTGCGACAAGTCCGGCAGAGGCGCCGGGCGGCGCGCCGCCCGATGCCGGTCCCGAATCGCAGATGAAATCGGGCCGGTGCCATGAATCTGACTGCCGGCTTGGTAATGCCCTGCAAAAGGCCGGTCTATGGCCTGGTCACAGTGCTCTCCGATGGCAGAGGCTCATCTGACGTATGCGTCAGACGGGCCGGAGCTCCTCCCGCCTGAACGCGTCGCATTCATATCGAGAGGGAACACTTACACATGACGTCATCATTCGCGTGGTCGCGCCGAACGGCGGTCCTCGGACTCGTGCTGGCCGTCAGCGCCACACTGTCCGCCGGCACCGCAGTACAGGCGTCGGCTTCTGCGGCAGGCAGCAAGTCCGCGTCGAGCGCGACGGCTCCCCGCGTCAAGGTCTATGAGTTCGTCACCAAGGAGGGTGGCTTTTTCTACACTGCCAGCGAGCGTGAGAAGCAGACAGCGCTTCAGTATGGCTGGCGGATCACGAAGACACCCATGTACTACATCGCCAGCACGCCGTTCGCCGGCAGCAAGCCTCTTTACCGGCTGCGGTGGCAGAAGAAGAACTCCTATATCATCTCGACCACCGAGGCCGAGCGCGATCGACTGATTGCCACGGGCAACTATCACTATGACGGGAAGCTCGGCTATGCACCCGCCAGTCAGGCGGCCGGCGGTGATGTGCGGGTCTGGCGCTTGTCGAGCAACAGCCGCTGGCGGCTCGCCATTGAGGAGCACAAGAACAGCATCCTCGCCAAGGAGCCGGGCTGGAAGCTCGACGGCTGGGTGTTCTACCAGTTCACAAGCCCGAACTGACGAAACCCCTACCGTCCGGTCGATTCTGATCGATCCGGTTCTTGCCCAGAGAGCACTGCGCTGATGGCCGAGCCTCACGCCGCGGACATGGATTGGGCAACGAGACCAGGCCGTGGGATCGGTTTCGCTCAGCCACATCCGTTGGACCTCGTCTCCCGTCCTGGCTGACGACCACCACCGATCCAGTATGGGATCCCCGCGCGATCCGTGACATCGAGTGCGGCAACGTTGGCACGCCTGGTGTCCGCACAGATGTCGCGGGCCGCGCGGGCTGGTGGAGCCGGATCAGCCGTGTCCGTGACGGCCAACCCGCTCATCGGTGTCCGCCCGCCGGCGTACCAGCCGGATGCACCGCAGCCCGGGCCTCTGCTCGGGAGGTCCGGGCGCAACCCCTTGAACACCCTGGAACACCGACGACGGGAACAGGCATGAACCGCTTCGACTCGCAACCCAGCACGCTCGCCGTCGATGCCTCTGAGATCGAGGCATTGGCCGAGCAGATCACGGGTCCGGTCGTCGCTGCCAACGACGAGCGGTATGACGCGCAACGCGCCGGATTCCAGATCGCCCGCCAGCATTGTCCTGACCTGGTGGTATGCGCCGTCGGACCCGCCGATGTGCAGGCAGCGGTGACCTACGCGGGTAGCCGTGGGCACCCGGTGGCTGTCCAGGGCACCGGGCACGCCTCGGCCGCTGTCGCCGCCGAGGGCGGCCTGCTGATCAACACCGCCCGGATGAGCGCTGTCCGGGTGGACGCCCATGCCCGGACAGCGTGGGTGGCCGCCGGGGCATGCTGGCATCATGTGATCCAAGAGGCAGCGCCGGCCGGGCTGGCGCCCCTGTCCGGTTCGGCCCCGCACGTGGGCGCCGTCTCGTACACCCTCGGAGGCGGACTGGCACTGCTGTCCCGGAGTCTCGGGTACGCCGCCGACCACGTGCGCGCGCTCCACGTCGTCACGGCGGATGGACGGATGCGGTATGTCGCCCAGGACACCGAGCCGGATCTGTTCTGGGCCTTGCGCGGCGGCCGGGACAACTTCGGCGTGGTGACCGGAATGCAGATCGATTTGATGCCGGTCACCACGGTCTATGGCGGGGGACTGGTGTTTCCCGTCGAGAAGGCCGCCGAGGTGTTCGAAACCTACCTGGAATGGACTTCCATCGTTCCCGAGGCGATGAACTCCTCGGTTGCACTGATCTCCCTGCCGGACGTTCCGGCGATCCCTGAGCCGATGCGCGGGCGTCACACCGTACAGGTCCGTATCGCCTGCGCACCCGGCGATCCCGGGGGCACCGAGCGCATGATGGGGCCACTGCGGGCCATCGGCGCGATCAGTGACACCCTCGGTGAGCTGGCATACGCCGAAACCGGGTCGATCTACAACGACCCTGTCGTCCCTGGTGCATTCGAGGCGGGCACTGCCATGCTCGGCGAGCTCGACGCCACCAGTGTCCAGGCCATCCTCGACTTGGCCGGTCCCCACGCTCAGGTGCCGCACATCGTCGAGCTGCGCCACCTCGGCGGGCGGCTCACTCACCCGCCCGCCGAGGGCAATGCCGTCGGTAACCGCGATGCGCGATACGTGCTCAACGTGGTGTCGCGGCTGGAACGCGCCGACATCGCGGAGATCCGGCCAGCGCACGCGCGCGTGCTGGATGCGGTCGCACCGTGGAGCACCGGCGGGCGGTTCCTCAACTTCATGAATGGCGAAGGGGCCGCCGCGCAGGTGCGCTCCGCCTACGATGCCGCAGACTACGAGCGGCTGACCGGCCTCAAGGCCGTCTATGACCCGCACAACACCTTCCGTCTCAATCACAACATCCCACCGGCGAGGGGCCGGACGGGGGAGCGCGGTGATCCCCGGTAGTCTGGCCGGGTTTCGTGATGCTGAGCAGGTGTTTCAGGTCCTGACCGGCCCGCGCCCGCGACTCGTTCCTGCCGAGATCACTCGTTCAGTACCCGCTGCCTGCCATGGAATCGGTCCACAGCGGTTACCGGGCAGGCCGGGCCCGGGAGTCCGCTGATGCCATGGCTGCCAGAAGGCGCCGAGGTGATTCAGTCACGTGCTTGCTGGGCGACCACATGCTGCCCGTCGTCATCGCCGCTGCGATGACCCACGGCGGGTACGGCCTCAGCGGGATGATTGTGCGACCTCACCCGCGAGGGGTCCTGTAGGGCCTTGCCTTGGTCGAGGTCATGTGGATCAGCAGCCGGTCCGGGCTGTTCACAAGTAGTTCGCCTACGCTCGATGAGGACGCGGAAACGATCCTTGCTATCGCCTGAAGAGCTCAAGTCGTGAGATGGCGCGGTTCACGGTGGCGAGCCAAGGGTTCTTGCGGATGCGGCATCTTCGGGTCCGCTGGATCTGGCGTTGGCCGAGCGCATCTCGCGTAATTGCCGGGTGAGCGTGCGTGGCCCCCGATCTCCGGGAAGATTCAAATCTAGAATTTAATTCAAAATCAACTAATACCGATGGCTAAGGATGTCGCATGACAGCTTCACTTTGACTTCTTCGGTGTTTCCAGGCCGCAATGATAACGATTATGTAAAGCCGTGAGCTGTGCTGGGCCCCGGCGGTGCCGGTGTGGTGTATTTGCCGTTATGACATTTCGACGAGCCGCCGTGCCCTTAGTGGTTCAGGCCTTATGCGTCTCCCTCGTGCCCGCGATGACGCCTTCTGCCCATGCGATGGAGAGCGCCTGCGTGCCACCGCCGGTCAGCAGTCCCGGCTATTACCAGTTCGTTCAGACATATCGCAGCGAGTGTTCTTCCGTGCGCAACTGGAACCGTACGTTCTCCGACGTCTCGGTGTCGGCGTTGGTCGATGACCGCAACAGCCTCGCGGTGACGAGTTCCACCTCGCTGGCCGGGGCGATCGCCTCGGTCAAGGTGGGCGGGAAGGAATTCATCGCCAGCGGCGGGCACGGGGCCGCGCTCCAATACGCCTTCCACGCCTGGCAGAAGACCGGGAGGGCCACCGAATGCTACAACCCCACGCAGGCAGGGGCGCGCATCGACGACGTGGGCCAGCGCGAACCATATCACGGACCCAGCACAAGTGCCCTATACGTCATGGCCAAAGCCGGGTCCTCGATTCGCGCTGAATCGCGGCCGGCCATGTACCTGACCCGGGCGGATCGCCAGCCCGGCTATGACGGCTGCCTGGCCGCCAATGTACAGCCCAACACCAGTCCATTCACCTTGGGGTTGTCGCCGTATTGGCTGCGTACCCAGGTCCAGCTCGCTCCCGACCACAAGGTCGCGGCATTGGCGAATGTGGTGCGGCTATCAGCTACTTTGACCTCCGAAGATTCCTTTCGTGATCAATTCGATGGGGTGCTGATAGCCTATCTTCAGCGGGACTTCGTCCGCGTGTACTCCTACGAGCTGACCGGCAATGTCCTCACCGCTAATCCAGCCGCCGAATACGCCAGCAAAGATCCCGTATTGCGCTGCACCGCCGACCATCTGTACTGTCTCGGCATGTATGTCAGGCCTGCCGTACTGGGGACATCCGCCTACTACTACACGATGACCCGCCCCCCGTCGCCGTACAACGGCATGGCAGGTGAGTACACCATGCAGGTGACCTCTCCTGCCGCTGACGTCGCCAAAGGCGACGTCTTGACATACGAAACGTTCCTCGTTGCAGGAAACCGTGACCGGGTTGCATCGACGATCCGGCAATTGCATCAAGCGCTAACGTGAGACCGCTTCACAGCGACGAGCAGACCAGGGGGAGAACCCTGGCGTCGGCGGCCGCGTCGCGGATGGCGACGGGGTCCAGGAGCCGCTCGGCGACGGTCAGAGCCTGCGCGGCGGCGCGGTCAGCAGTGGCACGGTCCGCAGCGGTGGGGCCAGCGGTGGCGGGGTCTGCCGGGACACCAGTGGTGGTCATGATGCTCTCCTGTCGGTAGTGCTGGGGTGAGGTGGTGCGGCGCGCAGCAGGTCTGTGGCCAGGAACCGGACCATGGCCTTATCGTCCAGGCCGGGGACCATCCGGTTGCAGTGCAGGTGAATCAGGTCGGAGGCGCAGCCGGTGCGCTGATGAGGCGGCAGGGTCTGCCGGTAGGCGCGCAATGCGGTGGTCCTGTCGATCCATGCGGCCCGGCACCGCGTCGGGAACGCTGGGGGGGCGGCGGCGCGCACCCTCGCGCGTAGTGCGTCCGCGCGGCGGTGCCCGTCCCGGTTGAGCCGCCCACCGGCCAGGGCTGCCACAGCGCCGTCGGCCATGTGCCGGGCGATGGCGGCCGCGGATACGGCGGCGGCAATCAGACGGTCGTCCTCGCCTGGCGGCAGATGCTCGAGCGTGGCCAGGACCAGGGCGCTGTCGGCGCAGAACACGTCTTCGGCGGCGCCGATCGATCCGAGCCCGCCGTATCTCTCGATCTCCTGCTCGTACGGCTCCACTGTGTACCCGCCCGATAGCCGCTGCCGGTGCAGGTCCTGCCCCCATTGTCTCAGCGCGGACAGCAGGGTGCCGCTCAACTCGCTGGGACGCCCGTGGAAGCGGACCCGCAGATGGGAGCCGTGTGACTGGTCGTGGAACCGCAGCCAGAACCAACGGTCGAAGCAGTGCGCCCATCGGCTGGTCAGCGCGCCCAAACTGGCGAGGACCGTGTCCTGGCAGTGGGCGGGGGCGCGCACCGCCAGCGACAGCCATGGCCCGCCAGGCAGGTACAGTCCGGCGCCGGGCGGGCGGACCGCCGTGGTTGCAGCGCGGGCCGGGGGCGCGGCCGGTTCCGCCCGGCGGCGCAGAGACACCACGACCTCCAGCACGTGCCGCCCGGCCGGGCCGCAGGCCACCGCCTGCTCGGCGTCGCAGCCGCCGAGCGGTTCGGTGAGCGCGCGCAGGCCTCGCCCGATGTGGCGGCGCAGCAGTTCCCGGTCATGGTGGTGGGTCAGCTCCAATGGCAGACGCCGATCCAGGTATTCGGTCACCACCGTGGGCGGCGGAGCCGGCACGGTGGTGACCCGCCACGTGTCCAGGGCGTCGTGCCACGTTTTCCGGGAGGCGGCGGCGTTGACCAGCCAGGGTGGCAGCACCCACCGGGCGGGGGCGAGCAGCGTGCGGCCGAACCACACCGCGGGCTGCCAAGGCCCATGCCCGGCCTCCCCCCATGACCAGGGGTGCCAGAACTGTTCGCCGGCGTGGCCGAGCAGGCGCAGGAACTGCGCCAGCGGCGGAAGCAAATCCGGGGAGATCCGCGAGTACAGTACCGGAACGATCGGTCGGTCGCAGCTGGCCGACCACAGCACTAGGTGCTGGCCGTTGGAGCCGAGCAGCAGGTCGTCAAGGCCGATGTCGCCGGGACGTGGCGGCACCCCGACGGGAATCCGATACGCGGCGAACCCTGTCTCCGGCGCGACCGATCCAGCGGTGTGGCTCCGGGGCAGCGTCACAATCTCCGCGACTGCAACCGTGTCGCAGCCGCTCGGCACAACCGTCGTGCCGGGTAGTAACGCCGCGAATCGTCCGGTCGTCGCTCCGGCGTCCTGGGAGCCGCCGTAGGGGCACACCGCCAGGAACAGTCGGCCCGCAGCCGCGTCCGGGCTGGTCGCGGCGAGCACGCGGACACAGACCTCAGCGGTGCGCGGCGGCGTGCCGCCGGTCCCGGTGCACAGCTCCTCCACCGTACGCCGGTCCAGGGTGACCGCTGAGCGGCCCGAGGTGAGGGCGTCGGCCACCAGGCGGCTCAGCACGGCGGTGCGCTCCGCGCTGGGCGCGGGCTCGGTGGCGGTGAGCGCGTGCGGAGGCAGGCCCAGGCCGATGGCCGGGTCGGTGACCTCACGCAGCGGCACGAGACGGCGCGGGCCGTACCGCTCACGGAACGCCTGATGGTAGACCGACAGGGAAGTCGTCCCCCGGCCGATCCGCCACAGCAGCCCGGCCGCGTCGGCGGCGGCCCGCGCGAGGGACTGCGGGAGGGTGACCACGGCGTCGGCCACGGTGTCGGCCCGCAGCGGCCGGTCGGCCCAGGCCAGCTCATCGGCCATGTCGCGGGACTCTCGCAGCAACCGAGCCCGATCGGGGGCACCCGGCGGGTGCCGATCGGCGTCGGCGAGCAGGGCCCGCAGCCGAAGCAGAGCTGGCCGGGCCGGTTCATCCGCCGGTAGTTTGCTCAGCAGATGCCCGAGCGGATCATCGCGCACGTCCTCAGGCAGCAGATCATGCAGGAGAACCCCGGCGCGGATCATGCCGGCCACCACGCCAGCCACCGTGTTGGGGGCGACGCCTGGCCACCGCTGTTCGACCTGTTCGATGGCCTGCCGGGCGGGAGCTCCGCCCTGGCAGGACTCCGCCAGCAGCTCCGCAGCCGGCGTGGCGCGGACACTGACCGGGCGAGGGCCGGCCCCCGGCTGCCCCCGGCGTTCGCTTTCGTACCGGTCGCCGCGCCGCGCCAGGGTGGGACTGGTGGTGAGAGTCAGTCGCGCCAGGACCTCGGGGTCGTCCACGAGTTGTTCGGCCAGGGCATGCAGCCACGCCGCGGACGGCGTCGTGACGGCCCGGTGACCGGTGCCCACCCGCAGGTCCGCCGCCTGAGCGGCGAAAGACGCCTGGGCGACCCCGGCGAACACTCCGTGCGGCGTTGCACGGGCATGCGAGCGGATCGCGTAACCGCGGGTCACGTCCACGGACGTGGTGTATGAGTCGATCTTCGAGTGATCCTGTTTTTGCAGGTTAAGCGGTAAGTGTGTGCGGAAGTGGGTTCTGGGCCGGTGTGTCGCCGGTGATCAACCGGACGCGGG
>NZ_SMKP01000261.1:0-11591 GCF_004349015.1 Nonomuraea diastatica | reverse complement strand
TGGCGACGCCGCGGGGTCGGTGGTCAGGGAATCATGGTGGCGATGTGAAGATCACCCGAGGTGATGTTGCAACCAGCGGCCACGGCGAAAATGTGACCGTTGTTGTCGAAGACCCTCGCCCCGCTCCACGAACCATCCGTACGCCGGAGATTGTGAAAAGCACGCCCGGCCGACAACGTGATCTGGTGAAGACCCTGCGGCCCGGCAGCCGCGCTCACCGCACTCACCGGCCCATGATCACTGACACGGGCGCCGGTCCACGAACCGTTGGCATGCCGGGTGTTGAGATGCACCTTCCCATCCCTCAACGTGAGCTGATGCAGCTGGTTACTCATCCCCGCCGCCGCGGCAATAGTTTGGACCGGCCCCTGATCAGTGACCTTCGCACCATCCCACACACCGTTCGGATGACGAATGTTGACAAACACCCGCCCATCCCTGAGCGTCATCTGAAAGAAGAATCCATTCGGCGCCACAGCAGCCGCGATCGCACTGACCGGCCCCTGATCCGAAACCCTCGCCCCGCTCCACGCCCCAGCCGCGTTCCGAATGTTCAGATGAACCCGCCCACCGGCCAACGTCATCTGATACAGCTCACCATCAGGACCAGCCGCCGCCGCCACAGCACCAACCGGCCCCTGATCAGTGATCCGCACACCCGTCCACGACCCATCAGGACGACGAGTGTTCAAATGAACCCGACCACCCGCCAACGTGAACTGATGCAACGAACCGTCCGGACCACCCGCATAAGCCACACTGCCGACCGGACCCTGATCAGACAACCTCGCACCCGTCCACGCACCAGAAGCCGCCCGCAGATTCCAGAACACCCGCCCCATACGAGGCCCGGACGACTCTCCCCACAGTTTAGTGGCGATACGGATGCCGTCCGCGGCTTCCGGCTGATAGCGCTCCGGGTGGGCGGACCGCTGCACCGCCTGGCAGACCTCGCCGATCGGGCGGGTGGCCCAGGACCCGTCGGGATACACATCGAGCATGGCGCCGAGGAAGGCGTTGGTCGCCCAGACCGGATTGGTGCGCTGGGCGAAGCTGCCCCAGGAGTCGACCTGCTGGAAGAGACCGACGCTGCTGCTGTGCCCGTAGTCGAGGTTGCGGATGGACGACTCCACGATCGTGGTCGTGATAGCGATCGATGCCGCCCGCAGGCTCAGGTTGCGGGATTTCGTGGTCTGGACAATGACCCGGGCGCACGCGATGTTTCCCGCCCATATCGCTCCGCGCATCCTGCCGGTCAACAGCCCGGTGAGCTCCGCAGCGATGGCGCCGTCGGCGTGGGTCGCGCCACCCGGACAGCCAAGGTCGGTGTCGGCGTGCGCGGGTAATGCGTGTACGCCGCCTAAGCACGTGACCAGAACGGCTAACAGCAGCACGAGCCGCGATCCGAGAGATTTCTTATGAGGCATGACGTCGTTCTCCTGTGGAGGTATGAGAAGGTTCCGCTTCAGAGCGAGCCGAGCCGGCGGCGTCGCGGTCCGGCCTTGCCTCCGGGATGGCGACGCCGCGGGGTCGGTGGTCAGGGAATCATGGTGGCGATGTGAAGATCACCCGAGGTGATGTTGCAACCAGCGGCCACGGCGAAAATGTGACCGTTGTTGTCGAAGACCCTCGCCCCGCTCCACGAACCATCCGTACGCCGGAGATTGTGAAAAGCACGCCCGGCCGACAACGTGATCTGGTGAAGACCCTGCGGCCCGGCAGCCGCGCTCACCGCACTCACCGGCCCATGATCACTGACACGGGCGCCGGTCCACGAACCGTTGGCATGCCGGGTGTTGAGATGCACCTTCCCATCCCTCAACGTGAGCTGATGCAGCTGGTTACTCATCCCCGCCGCCGCGGCAATAGTTTGGACCGGCCCCTGATCAGTGACCTTCGCACCATCCCACACACCGTTCGGATGACGAATGTTGACAAACACCCGCCCATCCCTGAGCGTCATCTGAAAGAAGAATCCATTCGGCGCCACAGCAGCCGCGATCGCACTGACCGGCCCCTGATCCGAAACCCTCGCCCCGCTCCACGCCCCAGCCGCGTTCCGAATGTTCAGATGAACCCGCCCACCGGCCAACGTCATCTGATACAGCTCACCATCAGGACCAGCCGCCGCCGCCACAGCACCAACCGGCCCCTGATCAGTGATCCGCACACCCGTCCACGACCCATCAGGACGACGAGTGTTCAAATGAACCCGACCACCCGCCAACGTGAACTGATGCAACGAACCGTCCGGACCACCCGCATAAGCCACACTGCCGACCGGACCCTGATCAGACAACCTCGCACCCGTCCACGCACCAGAAGCCGCCCGCAGATTCCAGAACACCCGCCCCACACGAGGCCCGGAAGGGTGCCACCAGGAGGTTTCCCGTCTGGCCCCAGGCCAGCCGAAACTGAAATGGATATGGTCGGTGTGCGGGCTGGCGCCGTTGTAGGCGGCCCATGTTCCGTCCTGCCAGATGCGCCGGTTCCAGATGATGTACATGATTCCCAGACGGCGCGCCATCGCGTTCCGGTTTCCGTACTGGTCGGTCGCGAGTAACCAGTTCAGCAGGTCGTTGGCCTGCGCGTTCTGGGGTGGATCTGCGGCGTTGAAGTGGTAGTCCAGCGCCCTGCCTTCCTTGTGTTCACTGGTTCCGCCGGAGTTGCAGTCCCGGCTGATGCCGGAAGTGTGCGTGCCGTAGGTGCGGTCCAGCAGGTCGCGGAAATCCAGCACGCCGGGCTTCGCGGTGGGATCGCATGTCGTCTGGTATTGGTGCGGAGCGTACCCTTCGATGGCCGGACCGAATTGGGGAGTAGGAGGGGCTGCATGGGCGGCGAGCGGCGTCGCGACGAGAGCCGTCATGGCGGCCGCCAGTGCGAGCGCGGCCGCCATAACTAATCTGGCGACCCTTCTGATGTGATTCCTCACGCACGAGAAATTCATTCTCGTCCCTTTCCATGAAGTACTGCCCGGAGAGCGAGACGGATTTCGACGCGAGTGCCGGCTATTTCCTTGACCAGATATCGCATGCCCGAGCCGATATCTTTCCTGCCTCGCCCACGAAATTCTCGGCTTCCGTGCCACAACAGTCCAGGGCCGATAGCGGACGTTTACCGGGCATAACCTGCCGCCCAGGCCGTGCGCCGATTTCGGTGATTCTTCGCCGCGCGCAGGCGAACTCGCAAATGTCGGCGCCGGCGTGGCCGGTGAACAGCCAGGATCTCGGCATACTCGATCATTGTCCGGTCAATGTCCGGATTCCGCCCTGGACTACCGGCCATTCAGGATGGATATTACTGATCGGCCTCGTTCGTGGAGCCCGCATGCGTTCGGGATTCCGGCGCGCCGAGTGGCGTCGATGTGATCGGGGTCTCCAGCCGACCGTTGCGATCCAAGCCCCCTTCACCTGCCCAGGAGAGAAGATGCTGCGTAAGTTGTTCGCGTGCGTCGCCGCGATGGCCGCCATGCTGCTGTGGGCCACGCCGGCAGAGGCTCACCAGGCGAGCTCCGCCTTGGCCAGCCAGGTCATCCGCAATAAGTCGTCGAGACTGTGCCTGGTCGCCCGGGGGACACACGGAGCTCCGATCGTACAGACGACCTGCGACGATCACTTCGCCGACCAGAAGTGGATCCTCCGTCATCCCTGGGGAACGAGCGACTCCCGGATCCAGATCGTGAACGTGCACAAGAACCTCTGCCTGGTGGCTCGGGGTGCCACCGAGTCCGACGTCACGCTCGCCAACTGCAACGCCACTTGGGCCGATCAGATATGGATCAGCAGAGGCTGGGCCCATGTCGACTATGAGCGGTTCACCAATGTCAACTCGGGACTGTGCCTGGCCGCGCGGGCGGGGCAGCGCGCGATCCAGACGCGTTGCGGTTCCTGGGGCGATCAGCTTTGGTTTCCCTGGTGACGTGGCGCGTTCACTCGTGTCATGCGGGTTGACGTGATCCGAGAGATGCCGGGCCGTGGCTTTCCCGGTTACGCTCCGCGGCACCACACTTGTAAAAACTCATACAGAAACGAGATATGCGTAGTGCTGCTCCGAAAACGGCCACGCCGCGGCCGGCGCAGTCGCGTTTCCTCTCCCCGCGTGACTGCGCCGGCCACGGCAGTCACACGGCCGGGACGGCCGCCGGAGTGCCGGTCGACGCGAGCATTGCGGGCACACCGATCGGGCAGGTCTCGGGCATGGCGCCCGCCGCCCGCCTGGCGATATACAAGGCCGTCTGGCACGTCGCGCCCGGTGTCGGAGCGGGCGGCACGACCAACCTGCTCAAAGCCATCGACGATGCGGTGACCTATGGCGTCGATGTCATCAACTTCTCCATCGGCGACGGCTTCGACGAGATCGACCCGACAGACACATCGCGTTCTTCAACGCCGCGGCGGCAGTGCCATGTGGACGCTCTCGACTCTAGCAAGGTGACCGGGAAGGTCGTGCTCTGCCGGCGTGGTGAGAACGCCAAGGCAGAGAAGAGCTAGGCCGTCAAGGAAGCCGGTGGTGTCGGCATGATCATGTACAACACCACAATGGCCGAGTCCCTGAACACGGAATACCTGCGGTTCCGACCATCCATACCAGCTCTGCCGCGGGAACCGCGATCAAGACCTACGTCGACGGAGACGGCATCGCGACCGCGGCCCTGTCGCGATGACGCAGCGGTCGCAGCGCGCACCCGGTGTGGCGTCCTCATCTTCGGCAGGCCCGTCCTCGACCAGCCGAGGCGACCTGCTCAAGCCGGATGTCCTGGCGCCCGGCGTGGACATCGTCGCCGCGGTGCCGCCGTTGTCCAATCCGGCGAACTCGTCGTACGGACTCAAGAGCGGCACCTCGATGGCAAGCCCGCACCTCGCCGGCATCGCCGCCCTGCTCTTGCAGAAGAACCCGGCATAGTCGCCCTCCGCCATCAAATCCGCGATCATGACCACGGCCTGCCAGGCCGGCATCGAGGGTGAGCCGATACGCCGGCTGAGTGACGGCTCCCGTGCGACCCCTTCGCGATGGGCGCGGGCCATGTTCGTCCGGAGGGCCTTTCGACCCAGGATTGGTGTACGAGTCGCGGCAGGTCGACTTACACCGCTACAGTTGCGGCCTCGGCGTGGACCTGACCGTGCCGGCCGGCACCAGGCTGGCCCGCGTCGCCACCCGCGACGGCGCGTTCGCCGGTGCTTCGCAAGGTCTCACCTCCGACGAGGACGTTCTCCTGCCGGGAGAGGGCACCTTCGACGTCTACGTCGTGCAGTGGGGCCTCCCCGCAGGAAGCGACGGAACCGATGTACGTACGCCTACGCGGTGACAGAGGCCACCGGGAATCTGTCGGTGACCCCGTCGGAAACGCAGGTGACGCCGGGTGCCCCGGTGACGGTGACCGTCGGCTGGACCGGCGTGCCGTCCGGCCGTCGATAGCGACGGCCGGGTCGTCAGAGCTTGTCCTGTCGGTAAGGGCAGCTCGGCCGGGTCATGGCCGGCCGGTCCCTGCTGGAGGTAGCCGGAGGGACCGTCCAGGGTCCAGCCCCGCTCGTTCTGCAGAATGGAGTCCTGGTGCGCAGTGATGGCGATGCGCCACTTCGGCTTCTTCCTGAAGTGGAAGCGCCAGAGCCGCTTGGCCGGGTTGCCCTGCGCGCCAGCTACCCGCACCCGAACCCCACGAACTACCAAGAAACTGCCGATCTACGACTGAGGGGTCAGTGCGTGCTCCCGCAGGCCCGACCTATCGACTTCCACGACCCTGACGGTTTGTCCCATCCCTGGGCACAGACTGTCCCCACGCCCCGTCCGCCGTACCAGATGGTCCGTTTATGCGCTGGCCAGATGGTGTCGTCGCTAGACTTGGACAGCCCCGGGCCCCGAAAGTCGAAATGCCCTCGGATATGTGTGCCACCAGCGGCAGAAGGACGGTACCAGGCACGTACCGAGTAGCGTCCCTGACTGAACCCTTCCACCTCAATGCAGACATAATTATCGCAGTATGTCCTAATTCCCATGGTGTGCGCGGTGGTCGCAACCTCGGCCGAGGCAACCGGCTCGGTGGCGATGGCGCCACCCGCGAGCGCCGGGCCTCCGCTAATGACGATACATCCGGCCGCTGTGGCAACAGCCGCGAGCTTCGACAGTTTCCGCAGGGTGAGCATGTCGTGGTTCTCCTTTGTCGCTCTTTTGAGAATCCTACTTGAGCACGATGGCGGTATTATCGGCCTTTAGTTCGATTCATGCACGCTTGCCCAAGGAACCCTAAAGTCGAGCAAGGGGCATGAGTAGATAACCTAGCGGCGGTGTTCGGGATAGCCATAGCATTCGCCGATATCCAGCACATTTTTCTGACACCGCATGTTGAACGGTGCAGACCGAGCAGGTCAGTAAGCTGCGATTGTTCCGAAGCCACAAGGCGGCGCGGCGCCCAGCTGAACCCGGATGAGTCGCACCTGGCGGAATTCGGCCGGTATAGTTCCGCGACCTACGCACAACACCTTACTTACCCCAGTCTGGTTGATCAGGAGGGCCTGACAGCCGGGACTCGGCTGATTGTCCAACTTGTCGATCTGGACCAACTGCGCGGGATTGCCTTGGAGGCTGGCGGGTGACGTAGAGGATCGTCCGATTGGTGGATCCGCTACTCAATGTCAACCGTCCACTGGCGGCATGCGCGTTGCCTGTCGCACCTGCGATGGTCAAGCAGTTCACGGCGAACTCCGGCGGCGATTGCACTAATTTGGTAAACGCATGGTGCAAGTCTCTTCGCTGGAAGGGTGCCAAGTCCAGGGCAGAGATCAGACATAGATCGGACATTTTTCCGGCTACAGTACAGTGAACCTTTTCCAACCTCCCCTACGGATACCCCGGGTAACAGCGTGATCGCGATGCCGGCGTTCGGCCGGTGACATGAAGAAGCTCCTGGTAGACGGGTTGATCACCACAATCCGCACCATCACACCAGGAGCTTCAGGTGCTGTTCTACCGTGCTGCCGTCGATTTGTCGCATCAGACCCTGAACTACGTCGCCGGGGTGATCCGGCGCCATCGTAAGGCGATCAGGTCGGTCTGGCGGCGGCTGAACCCCGGTCAGCAGGCCCTGCTCGTGCTGGTCTACCTGCGTAAAGGCGAGACCTACACCGAACTTGGGGCCGGCTTCGGAGTCTCGACGGCCACCGCGTGGCGGTATGTGGAGGAGACGGTCAAGCTGTTGTCGGCGCGCTCACCCAAGCTCAGGCAGGCGTTACGGAAGGCCAAGCGCGACGGGCTGCATTACCTGGTGCTGGACGGCACGCTGATCCGCACCGACCGGATCAAGGCCGACCGGCCCTACTTCTCCGGCAAGCATCGCGTGCATGGGATGAACGTGCAGGTCATCGCCTCACCGGACGGGACGATCCTGTGGACCTCTGGAGCACTGCCGGGCAAGACGCACGACCTGAGTGCTGCCCGGATCTGGGGCATCTTGCGCGCCCTGGAGGAAGCCGGAATCATCGCCCTCGCCGACAAGGCGTATCAGGGAGCCGAGGGCCCGGTCCTCACCCCGTACAAGGGCGACCCTGCTGGCTAACTCGCGGCCTGCGTGGTGTGGTTCGTGATCTGCTGGGTCAGGTGGATCACGAAGGGCAGCCGTTGTTCCCTTATCCCGGCTGTGTTTGGGGTGGTTTGGTGTCTGTGCAGCCATGTCCGTGGCCGGAGCCGTCGCCGTTGGTGGCGGAGGCGATCCGAGCGATGTATCGGGGGCGGCGGGAGATGCCGTTACCGGTTCGGGTGCGGGATGAGCTGGGTGAGTTGTTCGCTGATGAGCAGTTCGTGGTCGCGTTCGGGACGGAGGGGCGGCCGGGCTGGTCTCCGGGTCGTCTGGCGTTGATCACGGTGCTGCAGCGGGTGGAGAACTTGACTGATCGGCGGGCGGCTGAAGCGGTCCGGACGGATCTGTCGTGGAAGTACGCGCTGGGGTTGGAGCTGGACGATCCGGGGTTCGACGCGAGTGTGCTGAGTGAGTTCCGGTCCCGGGTGATCGCCCATGGGCTGGAGGAGCGGGTCCTGGACCTGCTGCTGGAGACGCTGCAGGCCAAGGGATTGGTGAAAGCAGGCGGGAAACAGCGCACCGATGCCACGCATGTGATCTCGGCGGTGCGGGACCTCAACCGGGTGGAGCTGGCCGGCGAATGCGTACGGGCCGCTCTGGAAGCCCTCGCCGCAGCCGCGCCCGGTTGGGTGGAACAGGTGCTGGAGGTGCCGGACTGGGCGGATCGGTATCAGGCACGAGTCGACTCCTGGCGGCTGCCGGCCTCCAAGACCGCGCAGGAGCAGCTCGCGCGGGCCTACGGCGCTGACGGGTACGCGCTCTGCGCGGCTCTCTACGCGCCGTTCTCCCCTGCCTGGCTGCGGGAACTGCCCGCGGTGCAGGCGCTGCGCGTGATGTTGATCCAGAACTTCGTCCGAACCGTTGATGCCCGCGGGCGGGAGGTGGTCGAACGGCGGCGGCCCCTGCGCGACGGCGGAGCGGGGCTGCCGCCCGGCAGACACCGGCTGGCCTCGCCCTACGACCCAGACACCCGCTGGTCGGCCAAAGCCGACGTGTTCTGGAACGGCTACAAGGTGCACATCAGCGAAACCTGCGACACAAGCGGGAACGGCGCGGACGGCGACGCGAGCTCGCCGCCGAATCTGATCACAAACGTGGCGACGACCGACGCGACCGTCGCGGACATGGCCATGACGGCCTCGATCCATCAAGGACTCCAGCGGCGGGATCTGCTTCCGGCCGAGCACTATGTCGATTCTGGGTACGCCACGGCCGAGCTGATCGTTTCAGCCCGTGATCTTTACGGGCTGGCCCTGGTCGCACCGGTGCGGTTCGACTCCTCGCCCCAGGCCCGCGCCGTCACCGGATACGGTCGGGCCGCGTTCACCATCGACTGGGACGCCAAGCAGGCCACCTGCCCCCAAGGACAGACCAGCATCTCCTGGACCCCCGCCATCCAGCGCGGCCTGGATACCATCGTGGTCAGATTCTCGGCCAAGACCTGCACGCCCTGTCCCGCCAGGACCGCATGCACCCGCAGCACCAGCGGCCGACGTCAGATCACTCTGCGCCATACCCAAGCCCAGCAACAAGCCCTCGACACCGCCCGTGTCCGGCAGAGCAGCCAGGACTGGCAGCACAAGTACAAGATCCGCGCCGGAGTAGAGGGCACGATCCGGCAAGCCGTCGCCATCACCGGCATCCGCCGAGCCCGCTATCGCGGACTCCGCAAGGTCCACCTCGAACACGTCATCTCAGCTACTGCTCTCAATCTCACCCGGCTCGATGCCTGGTGGAACGGACATCCCCTCGACCGCACTCGTACTAGCCACCTCGCCCGGCTCGACCAGACCCTCGCCGTCTGAACCCGAGTTAGCCAGCAGGGTCAAGGGCAAGGACAAGCCGGAGTCACAGAAGCAGGCCAACCGCTCGCACGCCAGGTTGCGCGGACCCGGGGAACGCGCGAATGCGCAGCTGAAGAGCTGGAAGATCCTCCGGAAGCTACGCTGCAGCCCCAGCAAGGCCGGCCACCTCTGCAAGGCCATCGCCGTTCTTCAAAACCACCGCGTTGCACAGGCCGCATAGAGGGTGAAAAGAGTTCAGTAGGAGGTGAGCTGGACCGGCCGACCCGCCAATTTCGCCACGATCTCGGTCCTGGTCTCCGGCAACCTGCCGACCGGCGGCTGGACCGGCGGCGCACCGAGTATCGCAGTCAGCGCCAACGAAACCCCTGCATTCGCGATCATTTCGACTCCCGGAACAAACCAATCAACTGAACACTTCAGAACCGAGGCTAGTGAGCATCTTGCCAGCATGACGACTGACTTCTCCGGAGCTACAACCCGCCTCCACGGGCATCAGAGCCCCTTCCTCTGGGCCCAAGAATTGCTGCTCTTGTCCCAGCCCTGGCTGGGTGGTATCGGTTCCCGGTCTCATATCAGCTTAATCACCGATTCAGGGGTGCGGCCGGTTCTCCAGGCAACGCCCTTCCCGAGGTCTTTTCTGGAATCGGCCCAAGTCGGCGATACTCGGCGAGGTGTCAAACCGCTGCTGAGGGCATCCCGTACGGACGTCCTCAGCAGCGCACGCAGTCGCCCACCCCGAACTGATCGCTGCCCTGGGAACGCCGGCCCCCATGAACTTCGCGCCCCCAGCCGCCCCGAACTGGACCGGCCTGCTGGCGCTCGCTGTGGCGATGGGGGCAGTTGTGCTCATAGGCGTCACATGGAAGAGCAGGAGGGCTCGGGCAGCAGTCGTTGCGGCTTGGTCAGAGCGTCAGTGACATGGGTGGCCCGCCATCGCTCTCCGGCCCGATCTGCTCGTGTACCGCCACCCTACAAGATTCCCCATCGGTGAGAGTCGGCCACCACCGGCCTCACCTTTCGATGTCGGTGGCGCCGAGGGACGTGGAGGGGCAATCTCTGTCTCCTTGTCGTCAACAGGGTATGGCACCGGCGGAGTCGGGCGTGGGGCGGCCCATGGGGTTGAGCACGCCGTCCACGCCCAGCAGGAGCAGGGGCTTCACTTGGCCCCCGCTGCCGTCGCTGACCGGTGTCCCTGCGGGCTGACGCCGCGCACGCGTTTGAAGGCTGCGCTGAGCGCGAACGGGCTGCCGTACCCGACCTTCCTGGCCACCGAGCCGATCGTGGCGTCCGGCTCGCGCAGCAGGTCGGCGGCCAGGGCCAGGCGCCAGTCGGTGAGGAAGGACATCGGCGGCTCGCCGACCAGCTCGGTGAAGCGCCTGGCTAGCGCTGCCCTGGAGACGCCCACCTCGGTTGCCAGCGCGGCGACCGTCCACGGGTGGGCCGGGTTATTGTGCAGCATGCGCATGGCCTTGCCGACCACCGGGTCGCTCATCGCTTGGTACCAGCCGGGCGCCTCGTTCGTGGCGAAGTGGGCCCGCAGGACGGCGATGAGCAGCAGGTCGAGCAGCCGGTCGAGGACCGCTTCCTGGCCCGGTTCGTCCTTGACGATCTCCGCGCCGAGCAGCGAGATGATCGGGCCGCCCGGCTGCACGATGAGCTGGGGCAGCGCTTCGAGCAGCCGCCGGCTGACCTCGCCCTCCAGGTTGTAGGTGCCGGTGAGCAGCACGGTGCCGCCGTCGGCGCTGTTGCCCCACGTACGCAGGCTCAGGTCGAGGGTCTGGTACAGGACCTCGCCGTCGAGCGTGGTGCAGTGCTGGCCGGGGTGGATGACGACCTGCGGCTTGGTGCCGGGCTCGTCGGCCACCGTGTACGGCTCCGGCCCCCGCGCGATGGCCACCTGGCCGGGCTCCAGCCGTACGGGCTCGCCGTCGTCGAACCTGATCCACGACTCGCCCTGCACCTGCGCGATCACCGACAGCGGGGCCTCGTCCTGGATGCGCAGCGACCAGGGCGGATCCAGGAGCGAGCGGAGCAGGAAGGCGCCGTGGGCTCTCGGGCCGTCGAGTAGCGCCGTGAGCTGGTCCATAGGCTAGACGATCGCATATGGGATTGCGATTCTCAACTATGGAGAGTCTTATCGGTATCGGGGCTTACTAGATGCATGACGACTTTGGTGCTCGGCGGCACCGGCAAGACCGGCCGCCGCATTGCTGACC
>NZ_SMKP01000260.1:0-11907 GCF_004349015.1 Nonomuraea diastatica | reverse complement strand
GTGCTGATCACGGGCGGTACGGGTGGTCTGGGCGCGCTGGTGGCCCGCCACCTGGTGACCGAGCACGAGGTCAGGCGGCTGTTGCTGGTCAGCCGGCGTGGGCCGGAGGCGCCGGGCGCGGCCGAGCTGGTGGCGGAGTTGTCGGAGCTTGGGGCCGCGGTGGACGTGGCGGCCTGTGACGTGGCCGACCGCGAGGCGCTCTACGGAGTGATCACCTCGGTCGCGGACTCGCTGGTGGGCGTGGTGCACACGGCGGGCATGCTGGACGACGGTGTGGTCACGTCGTTGTCGGGCGAGCGGCTGGACCGGGTGCTGGAGCCGAAGGCGGACGCCGCCTGGCACCTGCACGAGCTGACCCGCGGCCTGGACCTGTCGGCGTTCGTGTTGTTCTCGTCGATGGCGGGTGTGCTCGGGGGCGCGGGCCAGGGTAACTACGCGGCGGCGAACGCCTTCCTGGACGGGCTCGCTCAGATGCGGGCCGCGGAAGGGCTGGCGGCGACGTCGCTGGCGTGGGGGTTGTGGGAGCAGGGCGGCATGTCGGGCGAGTTGTCCGAGGCCGACCTGCGCAGGCTGGCGCGGATGGGCGTGGCGCCGCTGTCCGCGGCCGACGGGCTCGACCTGTTCGACGCCGCGCTCCGCCACGACCGCGCCCTGCTGGTCCCCGCCCACCTCGACATCAGGACCATGGGCGCCCAGGCCGACGCCGTTCCCCCGCTCCTGCGCGGCCTGGTCTCCGGGTCCGGCAGGCGCGTGGTGACCGCCGCGTCGGAGGCCGCGGCCGGGCTCAAACAGCAGCTCGCGGCCCTTCCGCCGGTCGGGCAGCAGGCCGCGCTGCGGGATCTCGTCGCCTCCCAGGTCGCCGTGGTGCTCGGCATGGCCGACCCGTCGGCGGTCGACGACGGGATGCCGTTCCAGGAGCTGGGATTCGACTCGCTGATGGCGGTCGAGTTCCGCAACCGGCTCAACGCGGCCACGGGCATGCGGCTCCCCGCGACCCTGATCTTCGACTATCCGACCCCGGAAGCGCTCGTCCGCTACCTGTCCGGCGAGCTCCTCGGCAAGCAGGAGACCGCCGTCCAGGCGCGGGTCACGGGGGCCGACGACGAGCCCATCGCGATCGTCGGCATGGCCTGCCGCTTCCCCGGCGGCGTCGAATCCCCTGAGGAGTTGTGGCGGCTGCTCGCCCAGGGTGGCGACGCGATCTCCGAGTTCCCCGCCGACCGCGGCTGGGACCTGGACGCGCTGTACGACCCTGAGCCCGGCAACCGCGGCACCTCCTACTCCCGGCACGGCGGTTTCCTGCACGACGCGGGCGAGTTCGACCCGGGATTCTTCGGGATCAGCCCGCGCGAAGCCCTGGCCATGGACCCGCAGCAGCGGCTGCTCCTTGAGACGTCATGGGAGGCGATCGAGCGGGCCGGGATCGACCCGACCGCGCTGCGCGGCAGCAGGACCGGCGTGTTCGCCGGCGTCATGTACCACGACTACGCCAGCCAGCTCTCCTCCGTGCCCGACCAGCTCGAAGGGCTGATCGGCACCGGCAACTCCGGCAGCGTCGCCTCCGGCCGCGTGTCGTATGTCTTCGGGCTCGAAGGCCCGGCGATGACCGTGGACACGGCGTGCTCGTCGTCGCTCGTGGCGCTGCACCTGGCGGTGCAGGCACTGCGGTCGGGCGACTGCGACCTCGCCCTGGCCGGCGGCGTCACGGTGATGGCGACGCCGTGGACGTTCATCGAGTTCTCCCGGCAGCGCAACCTGGCCGTCGACGGCAGGTGCCGGGCGTTCGCGGAGTCGGAAGGCGGCGTCGGGCTCTCGGAGGGCTCGGGCGTGCTGCTGGTGGAGCGGCTGTCGGACGCGCGGCGCAACGGGCACCAGGTGCTCGCCGTGGTGCGCGGCTCCGCGGTCAACCAGGACGGCGCCAGCAACGGGCTGACCGCCCCGAACGGGCCCTCGCAGCAGAGGGTGATCCGGCAGGCCCTGGCGAACGCCGGGCTGTCGGCGGCCGACGTGGACGCGGTCGAGGCGCACGGCACCGGCACCACCCTGGGCGACCCGATCGAGGCGCAGGCGATCCTCGCCACGTACGGGCAGGACCGCCCCGAGGACCGGCCGGTGTGGCTGGGGTCGATCAAGTCCAACATCGGCCACGCGCAGGCCGCCGCCGGAGTCGCGGGCGTCATCAAGATGGTCATGGCCCTGCGGAACGGCGAGCTGCCGCGGACCCTGCACGCGGACGAGCCGTCCACGCACGTGGACTGGTCGGCCGGCGCGGTCGAGCTGCTCACCGAGGCCCGGTCGTGGGAGCGCGACGAGGCGCCCCGCCGCGCCGCCGTCTCCTCGTTCGGCATCAGCGGCACCAACGCGCACGTCGTGCTGGAGGAGTCGCCGGCCGAGCCGGCGGCCGCGCCCGAGCCGGCGGCCGCGTTGCCCGTGGTGCCGTGGGTGTTGTCCGGCAGGAGCGAGGAGGCGCTGGCGGCGCAGGCGGCACGGCTCCGCACCTGGATGGAGTCGCGCCGCGAACTGGACGTGGCCGACGTCGGCTGGTCGCTCGCGACGGGCCGGGCGGTGCTGGAGCACCGTGCGGTCGTCGCCGGCGCGGACCGCGCCGAGCTGCTGGAGGCGCTGGCGGCGGTGGCCGACGGCAGGCACGGCGAGCCGGCGGTCGAGACCGGCCTGGCCCGATCGAGGGCCAAGGCGGCGATGTTGTTCGCCGGCCAGGGCAGCCAGCGGGTCGGCATGGGACGGGAGCTCGCCGACGCTTTCCCGGTCTTCGCGCAGGCGCTGGACGACATCTGCCGGGTGCTCGACCCGCTGCTGCCCCACCCGCTGCGCGCGACCATGGCCGACGGCCCTGCCGAGGTGCTGGACGAGACGGGCATGACCCAGCCGGCCCTGTTCGCCTTCGAGGTCGCCCTGTACCGGTTGCTGGAATCGCTGGGCGTCGCGCCCGCGGTGCTGGCCGGGCACTCGGTCGGCGAGATCGCCGCCGCGCACGTCGCGGGGGTGTTCTCGCTGGAGGACGCGTGCACGCTGGTCGCGGCCCGTGCCCGGTTGATGCAGGCGCTGCCTTCCGGTGGGGCGATGCTGGCCATCGCCGCTCCGGAGGAGCAGGTGCTGCCGCTCGTGGAGGGCCGTGCGGACCGGGCCGGGATCGCGGCGGTCAACGGACCGGCCGCAGTGGTGGTCTCCGGTGACGAGGCGGCCATCGCGGAGATCGAGAGCCGGACGGAGGCGCGAACCCGGCGGCTGCGGGTCTCGCACGCCTTCCACTCGCCGCTGATGGAGCCGATGCTCGCCGACTTCGCCGAGGCGATCGGCGGCATCTCCTTCCACGAGCCCACGATCCCGGTCGTCTCCAACGTGACGGGTCGTCTGGCCGAGCCCGGGCAGCTGACCGATCCCTCGTACTGGGTGGAGCACGTGCGTGGTGCGGTGCGGTTCGCCGACGGCGTCGCCGCCGCCCGTACGGCGGGAGCCACCGTCTTCGTCGAGCTCGGCCCCGACACCACGCTGACCGGGCTCGCCCAGCAGACCCTCACAGGAGACGAGACCTTCGTCAGCACGAGGGCCAAGGACCGGCACGAGGCCCGCACGTTCGTCCAGGCACTGGGCCGGATGCACGCGCACGGCGTCACCGTCGACTGGGCGGCGTACTTCGCGGCGGCGCGCCCGTCCCGCGTGGATCTGCCCACCTACGCCTTCCAGCACGAGCACTTCTGGCTCCGGCCGGGACCCGGCACCGGCGACGTCACCACCGCGGGTTTGGGAGCCGTCGAGCATCCGCTGCTCAGCGCGGCCACCGAGGTGGCCGGCGGCGAAACGGTGGTCTTCAGCGGGCGGCTGTCGGTCGCCACGCACCCTTGGCTGGCCGACCATGTGGTCGGCGGCAGCGTCATCGTACCGGGCACGGCGCTGGTGGAGCTCGCCATCCGGGCCGGGGACGAGAGCGGATGCCCGCACCTGCAGGAGCTCACCCTCCAGGCCCCGCTGGTGGTGCCCGAGGACGGTGGCGTGCAACTCCAGCTGGTGTCCACGGCCACCGAGGAGCCGGGCCGGCGGGCGCTGGCCGTCCACTCGCGGGCGCAGGACGCCACCGAGTGGACCCAGCACGCGCAGGCCACCCTCACGGCGAGCGTGCCGGAGCCCGACGTCGATCTGGCGCAGTGGCCGCCCGCGGGCGCCCAGCCGGTCGCCGTCCAGGACCTCTACGACGACATGGTGGCGATCGGGCTCGACTACGGGCCGACGTTCCAGGGGCTGACCCGCGCCTGGGAGCGGCACGGCGAGGTGTTCGCCGAGATCGTGTTGCCCGAGGAGGCGCACGCGGACGCCGGCCGGTTCGGGCTGCACCCCGCGCTGCTGGACGCCGCGCTGCACGCCACCGCGCTGGGCGGCCTGCTGCCCCGGCCGGAGCCTGGGCGGCCGTACCTGCCGTTCGCCTGGTCGGGCGTCTCCCTGCACGCGGCGGGGGCGACGAGCCTGCGCGTCAAGCTCGCCAACGCCGGTGGGACCGCCATCACGCTGGCCATCGCCGACGAACTGGGCGCGCCGGTCGCCGTCGTCGACACCCTCTCCCTGCGCCCCCTGGCCGCCGCGCAGCTGGGCGGCACGAACCGGGGCGCACTCCACGAGATCGAGTGGACCCCCGTCACCGGCGCGCCCGCGCAGGAGGCGGTCGGCTGGGCGCTGCTCGGCGCCGACGACCTCGGCACCGGAGCGGCGACCTACCCGGACGCGGCCACGCTCGGCTCGCTGCACGACCCGGCCGACCTGCCCGAGGCCGTCCTGGTCCGCTGCCCCACCGGTTCCCCCCCTGGGCCGGACCACCACACCGCGACGCACGAGGCTCTCGAACTGCTCCAGAGCTGGCTGGCCGAGGAGCACCTCGAATCCGCGCGGCTCGTCATCCTCACGCGTGGCGCCGTCGCCACCGCCCCCGGCGAGCGCCCCGACCTCGCCCAAGCGGCGGTGGGCGGGCTCGTCAGGGCCGCGCAGGCGGAGCAGCCCGGCAGGTTTGTGCTGCTGGACGCGGACACCGACCAGCTCGACCCGGCGGTGGTCGGCCAGGCGCTGGCCACCGGAGAGCCGCAACTGGCGATCAGAGGCGGTGAGCTGCGGGCGCCACGGCTCGGCAGGGCCGCGGACCTGGCGGACCCGGAGCCGGTGTTCGGACCTGACGGAACGGTGCTGATCACGGGCGGTACGGGTGGTCTGGGCGCGCTGGTGGCCCGCCACCTGGTGACCGAGCACGAGGTCAGGCGGCTGTTGCTGGTCAGCCGGCGTGGGCCGGAGGCGCCGGGCGCGGCCGAGCTGGTGGCGGAGTTGTCGGAGCGTGGGGCCGCGGTGGATGTGGCGGCCTGTGACGTGGCCGACCGCGACGCGCTCGCCCGGGTGCTGGAGGGCGTGGACGAGCTGGTCGGCGTGGTGCACACGGCCGGCGTCCTGGACGACGGCGTCATCACGTCGATGTCGGGCGAGCGGCTCGACCGGGTGCTGCGGCCCAAGGCGGACGCCGCCTGGCACCTGCACGAGCTCACCCGTGACCGGAACCTGACCGCGTTCGTGTTGTTCTCGTCGATGGCGGGTGTGCTCGGGGGCGCGGGCCAGGGTAACTACGCGGCGGCGAACGCCTTCCTGGACGGGCTCGCTCAGATGCGGGCCGCAGAGGGACTGGCGGCGACGTCGCTGGCGTGGGGGTTGTGGGAGCAGGGCGGCATGTCGGGCGAGTTGTCCGAGGCCGACCTGCGCAGGCTGGCGCGGATGGGGCTGGCGCCGCTGTCCGCGGCCGACGGGCTCGACCTGTTCGACGCCGCCGTACCGTCGGGAAGGGCACTGCTCATCCCCGCCCGCTTCGTGCAGGCCCGCACCAGCGCCAGGACCTCCGTACGGCGGGTCGGCACCGGCGACGGGCTCGCCGACCGGCTGGCCACGCTGGAACCCGACGAGCGCCGCTCGGCACTGGCGGACATCGTCCGCGGCCAGGCGGCCACCGTGCTCGGCTTCACCGACGGATCGGCCATCGACCCCCAGCGCCCGTTCCAGGACCTCGGGTTCGACTCCCTGACCGCGGTCGAGTTCCGCAACCAGCTCGGCAAGGCCACGGGGCTGCGGCTCCCCGCCACCGCCGTCTTCGACTACCCCACCCCGGTCGCCCTGACCGAGCACCTCATGGGGTACTTCGCCGAGACGAAGGACGAGGAGGCCGGCATCCTGCGGTTCTTCGCGGAGCTGGACCAGATCGAAGACTCACTCACCACACTCGCCGAGGACAGCACGGTGCGCAGCCGGCTCACCACGCGCCTCAAGGAGCTCCTGTCCGGCCTCAACGGCCCCGGCGGAACATCCGACGTCGTGGACCAGATCGAGTCCGCCTCCGACGACGAGATGTTCGCCTTCATCGACAACGAGCTTGAGATCTCTTGATATTTCGCAGCGGCTGAGAAGGGCTACGTTCGATGGCAAACGAAGACAAGCTCCGGGGCTACCTGAAGCGGGTCACGGCCGACCTGCACCAGACCAGGCAGCAACTGCGAGAGATCGAAGGCAGGGAGCACGAGCCGATCGCGATCGTCGGCATGAGCTGCCGCTACCCCGGCGGGGTCACCTCGCCCGAGGAGCTGTGGCGGCTCGTCGACGGCGGCGGTGACGCGATCTCCGAGTTCCCCACCGACCGCGGCTGGAGCGAGAACCTCTACCACCCCGACCCCGACAACCCCGGGACGACCACGGCGCGCAAGGGCGGCTTCGTCTACGACGCCGCCGACTTCGACGCCGGCTTCTTCGCCATCTCCCCGCGCGAGGCGTTCGGGACCGACCCGCAGCAGCGGATGTTCCTGGAGTCGAGCTGGGAGGCGTTCGAACGCGCCGGCATCGACCCGGCCTCGGTACGCGGCAGCCGCACCGGCGTCTACGCCGGCGTCATGTACCACGACTACTTCCGGGCCGAGGCGCTCGGCAGCGTCATCTCCGGCCGCGTCTCGTACGCGCTCGGCCTGGAGGGGCCGGCGGTGTCCATCGACACGGCCTGCTCGTCGTCGCTGGTGGCGCTGCACCTCGCCGTCCAGGCGCTGCGGCGCGGCGAGTGCTCGCTGGCGCTGGCCGGCGGCGTCACCGTCATGGCCACCCCCAACACGTTCATCGAGTTCTCGCAGCAGCGCGGCCTGTCCGCCGACGGCCGGTGCAAGTCGTTCGCCGACTCCGCCGACGGCACCGGCTGGAGCGAGGGCGTGGGCGTGCTGCTGGTCGAGCGGCTGTCGGACGCCCAGCGCAACGGCCACCAGGTGCTGGCCGTCATCCGCGGCAGCGCGGTCAACCAGGACGGCGCCAGCAACGGCCTGTCCGCCCCGAACGGGCCCTCCCAGGTCCGGGTGATCCGGCAGGCGCTGGCCAACGCGGGACTGTCGGCCTCCCAGGTCGACGCGGTCGAGGCGCACGGCACCGGCACCACCCTGGGCGACCCGATCGAGGCGCAGGCGCTCATCACCGCGTACGGGCAGGACCGTGACGGCGGCCGGCCGCTCTGGCTGGGCTCGCTCAAGTCGAACATCGGCCACGCGCAGGCCGCCGCGGGCGTCGGCGGTGTGATCAAGATGGTGATGGCCCTGCGGAACGCCACGCTGCCGCGCACGCTGCACGTGGACGAGCCGTCCACGCACGTGGACTGGTCGGCCGGCGCGGTCGAGCTGCTCACCGAGGCCCGGGAGTGGGAGCGGGACGAGGTGCCCCGCCGCGCCGCCGTCTCCGCCTTCGGCTTCAGCGGCACCAACGCCCACCTGATCATCGAGGAGGCGCCGGCCGAGGACGAGCAGGAGGCCGCCGGGCTCAACCTGCCGCTGGTGCCGTGGGCGGTCTCCGCCCGCGACCGGCAGGCGCTCGCCGCGCAGGCGGAAAGGCTGGCCGGCTGGCTGAACGAGCGGCCGGACCTGCGCCCCGCCGACGTGGGCTGGTCGCTCGCGACCGGCCGGGCCGTGCTGGACCAGCGCGCGGTCATCGTGGGGGAGAGCAAGGACGAGCTCATGGCCGGGCTCCAGGCCCTCGCCGGCGGCGCCGCCGCGCCGGGAACCGTCACCGGTGCGGGGGCGGGCGGCAAGGTCGCCTTCCTGTTCGCCGGCCAGGGCAGCCAGCGGGTCGGCATGGGCGCCGCGCTGGCCGAGGCGTTCCCCGTGTTCGCCGACGCGCTGGAGGACGTCTGCAAGGTCCTCGACCCGCTGCTGCCGCACCCCATCAGGGACGTGATGTTCACCGACCCCGACGGCGTGCTGGACGAGACGGGCATGACCCAGCCCGCGCTGTTCGCCTTCGAGGTGGCGCTGTACCGGCTGCTGACCTCGCTGGGCGTCGAAGCGGACGTGCTCGCCGGGCACTCGGTCGGCGAGATCGCCGCCGCCCACGTGGCGGGGGTGCTCTCGCTCCCCGACGCCTGCACGCTGGTCGCCGCGCGCGCCCGGCTCATGCAGGCCCTGCCCGCGGGCGGCGCCATGCTCGCCGTCGCCGCACCCGAGGAGGACGTGCTGCCGCTGCTGGAGGGCCGCGCCGGCCGGGTGGGCATCGCCGCCGTCAACGCGCCGGGCGCGGTCGTCGTCTCCGGCTCGGCGGCCGACATCGACGAGATCGCCGAGGCGCTCGCCGGGCGGCAGGTGCGCACCCGGCGGCTGCGCGTCTCCCACGCCTTCCACTCGCCGCTGGTCGAGCCGATGCTGGAGGAGTTCAGGCAGGTCGCCGGGTCGCTCACGTACCACGAGCCCGCCATCCCCGTCATCTCCGACGTCACCGGCAGGAAGGCGGAGGCCGGGCAGCTCACCGACGCCCGCTACTGGGTCGACCACGTACGCCAGGCGGTCCGCTTCGCCGACGCCGTCACCGCCGCCCGCGCCGGCGGCGCCACGGTGTTCGTGGAGATCGGCCCCGACGGGACCCTGACCAGCCTGGCCAGGCAGACGCTCGACGGCGACGCCGCCGCCGCCTTCGTCACCGCCGCGCGCAAGGACCGCGACGAGGCCCGCGCCTTCGCGGAGGCGCTCGGCCACCTGCACTGCCGGGGCGTCACCGTCGACTGGGACGCCTACTTCGCCGACGCCTGCCCCCGGCGCGTCGACCTGCCCACGTACGCCTTCCAGCGCAAGCGCTTCTGGTACATGCCGGGCACCGGCGCGGCCGAGCAGCCGGCCGCGGACTCCGTCGATCCCGAGTTCTGGGCGGCGGTGGAGCGGGAGGACGTGGCCGCCCTCGCCGCCACGCTCGGCATCGGGGACGGCTCTCCGCTGGCCGCGATCCTGCCGGCGCTGTCGTCCTGGCGGCGGCGCAGGCGCGACCAGGACGTGCTCGACTCCTGGCGCTACCGCGTCACCTGGGCTCCCCTCACAGTTCCCGGCGGGAAACCGCCCGCGCTGTCCGGCACGTGGCGCGTCGTCGTCCCCGCCGACAGGACCGCTGACAGGGACGTGGACGACGCGGTGACCTGCGTCGTCGACGTGCTCGAACGGCACGGGGCCCGGTGCGAGCCGGTCCACGCCTCCGGCAGGGAGGACCTCGCCGCGCTGCTGCGCGAGAACGACCCCCCGGCCGGCGTGCTGTCCCTCTACTGCGGCCCGGCCGAGACGCTCGCGCTGATGCAGGCCATGGACGACGCCGGCGTGGACGCGCCGCTCTGGGTCGCCACCGACGGCGCCGAGAGCGTCAGCCGGGTCGATCTGCTGCGCGACCCCGAGCAGGCCGCGGTCGCCGGGCTCGCCCGCGTCTTCGGCCTGGAGCACCCGGGCCGCTGGGGTGGCCACGTCGACCTGCCGGAGACGCTCGACCAGCGGGTGGCGGGCCGCCTGGCGGCCGTGCTCGCCGGCATCGAGGACGAGGACCAGGTGGCCGTCCGAGCCTCGGGCGTCTTCGCCCGCAGGCTCACCAGGGCGCCCAGAACGGGCACCGGCCCCGCCGACGGCTGGCGGCCGCGCGGCACCGCACTGATCACCGGCGGCACCGGCGGCCTCGGCGCGCACGTCGCGCGGTGGCTCGCCGGTAGCGGCGCCGGGCACCTCGTGCTCACCAGCCGGCGCGGCGCCGACGCCCCGGGAGCCGCCGAGCTGGTGTCCGAGCTGGAAGAGCTCGGCGCGCGGGTGACCGTGGCCAAGTGCGACGTGGCCGACGGCGACGCGCTCGCCGCACTCGTCCGCGAGGTCGAGGACGGCGGCGACGCCATCCGGTCGGTCTTCCACACGGCGGGCGTGCCCCACATCCAGGCGATCACCGGGCTCGCCCCGGACGAGCTGGCCCAGGCCACCCAGGCCAAGATCACGGGAGCGGCCAACCTGGACCGGATCCTCACCGGCCCGCTCGACGCCTTCGTGCTCTTCTCCTCCGGCGCCGGCATCTGGGGTGGCGCGCACAACGGCGCCTACGCCGCCGGCAACGCCTACCTCGACGCGCTCGCCGCGCACCGCCGCGGCCGCGGCCTCGCCGGCACGGCCATCGCCTGGGGCTTCTGGGACGCCGCGGGTGGCGGCATGACCACCCTCCTCGACGAGGAGGACGCCCGCAGGACCGGCGTGAGGTTCATGGATCCCGCGATGGCCATCGACGGCCTGCGGCAGGCGCTCGACGATGGCGAGAGCAACCTCGTCATCGCCGACGTCGACTGGGCGCGCTTCACACCCGTCTTCACCGCCTCCCGGCCGCGCCCGCTGCTCGACGGCGTCCCCGAGGCCCTCGCGGCCCGCGAGAACGAGACGGAGGCCACCACCGAGTCCTCGGAACTGCGCGCCCGCCTCCTGCCGATGAACGACGAGGACCGCGAGCGGCTGCTGGTGGAGCAGGTGCGCGAGCAGGTGGCCGCCGTGCTCGGATACGCCGCCACCGAGGTGGAGGTCGACCGGGCCTTCAAGGACCTCGGCTTCGACTCGGTCACAGCGGTCGAGTTGCGCGGCCGGCTCAACGCCGCACTCGGCGTCCGGCTCCCCGCAACCGTGATCTTCGACTACCCGAACGTCAAGGTGCTCGCGAGCCTGGTCCGCGACGAACTGCTCGGCACGCAGGCCGAGATCGTGCCCGCGAGCGGAGCAGGCGGCCCCGTCGCCGACGACCCGATCGTGATCGTCGGGATGGCCTGCCGGATGCCCGGCGGCGTGCACAACGCCGACGACCTCTGGCGGCTGGTCTTCGAGGGCAGGGACGCCATCTCCCCGCTCCCCGACAACCGCGGCTGGGACGTCGACGGGATCTACGACCCCGACCCGGACGCCCCGCTCGCCTCGTACACGCAGGACGGCGGTTTCGTGTACGACGCGGGCGAGTTCGACCCGGCGTTCTTCGGGATCTCGCCGCGCGAGGCGCTGGCCATGGACCCGCAGCAGCGGCTCCTCCTCGAGGCCTCGTGGGAGGCCATCGAGCACGGCAGGATCGCCCCCGCCTCGCTGCGCGGCACCCGTACCGGCGTGTTCGTGGGCGCCGCCTACGAGGAGTACGGCCGCAACTCCGACCAGATCCCGCTGGAGTCGGTGGGGCACCTCGTCACCGGCACGCTCAGCAGCATCGTGTCCGGACGGGTCGCCTACACGCTCGGTCTCGAAGGGCCGGCCGTGACGGTCGACACCGCCTGCTCGTCGTCGCTGGTCGCGCTGCACCTGGCCGTGCAGGCGCTGCGGAACGGCGACTGCGACCTCGCGCTGGCCGGCGGCGTGACGGTGATGTGCAGCCCCGTCGGGTTCATCGGGTTCAGCCTGCAGGGCGCGCTCGCCAGGGATGGCCGGTGCAAGTCCTTCGCCGGCGCGGCGGACGGCTTCGGGCTGTCGGAAGGCGTCGGCGTCCTGCTGGTGGAGCGGTTGTCGGACGCGGAGCGTCTCGGGCATCGGGTGCTGGCGGTGGTGCGGGGCAGCGCGGTCAATCAGGACGGTGCGAGTAACGGGTTGACGGCGCCTAATG
>NZ_SMKP01000259.1:0-11995 GCF_004349015.1 Nonomuraea diastatica | reverse complement strand
CGCCAGAGCAGGAAGCCGACCGGGACCCCGACGCCGACCCCCGACCGGCCGCGGCTCAGCGGCGAGGTCCACGTGCCCGACGGTGACCGGCCGCCGTCGAGGTCGCCCGACCCCACCCCGACGTCCGCGCCCACCTTCACCATCCCGACGACCCGGCCGACCGAGCCCACGCAACCGCCCGCCTCCGACGGGGCGGGCGGCGAGCAGTCGCCAGGGGCCGGAACACCGCCGCGCAACGATCCGGGAGACGATCGGCCCACCGATGACCGGCCGACCGCCGGGGCCCGGCAGGACGCTTCGAGTTAGGCGCAGGCCCTGCCGTCCGCGGCCGGACTCGTGACGACTGGCACGCTTCCGGTCACACTTGCGGTGCAGCGCCGCGAGGCGAGGCGCCACAGAGGGAAGCGCTAGACACGCTGGGGGCAACGGCGATGGACAACCCTGCGAAAGGCCCGCGCAGCGGCCCGGGTAACGGAATCGCCGGCTTCCGGCTCACCCAGCACACGTGGACGACCGAGCTCGGCAACTGGATCGACGCCATCTCCCCCGACGGCCGCAGGGCCGGGGCGCTGCTGTTCGATCCCAAGATCATCGTACCGCCGGGCGTCCGCGACCGGGTCGTTCAGTCGGTGACGACCGACCAGCGGCTCGTGCTCGCCGGCCTGACCGGGCTGATCCCGGTGGCCGACGTCGTGGCCACCGGCGACCAGGTGTGGCTGCTCACCGCGCAGGCGGCCGGCCCCACCGTGGCCGACCTGCTCGCCTCGGGGCCGATCCCCGCTGAGGGCGCGGCGGCGGTCCTGGTGGAGACCGCCCAGACCCTGCTCGGGCTGCACGCGGCCGGGGTCACGCACGGCTCCGTGCAGCCGCGCACGGTGGTGATCACGGCGGAGGGCGCCGCGCTGCTGTCGGAACGCGGCCTGTCCGACGCCGTCCGCGGCCAGACCTCCCCACCCGAGCGGGACACGACCGGCTGGGCGTCCCTGGCGCGCGGGCTGGCCGCCTCCTGCGAGCAGAGCGCGCCGGAGGCCGCGGGGCTGTTCACCCGCGCCGCCGCCTCGGCCACCACCCTCGGCCTGGCCGCCGCCAGGGACACGCTGGTCAACGAGCGGTCGGCGCTGCCCGGCGGCACGATCAGCAGGGACGCGCTGGCCCTGGCGGCCCGCGGCAGGTCGGCGTTCGCGCAGCCGCCCGCGTACGCGCAGGCGCCGGTCGTGCCGCAGGACGAGGGTGACATCGTCACGCTGCTGCACGTGCCCGGCCGTGCCCCGGAGGCCGTGCAGTTCGGGCCCGGGGTGGGCACGGAGCCGCAGCGCCCGCAGACCACGGCCGAGCGGATCTGGCGGGAGGGACGCGGCAAACCCGCCGCGCCCCCGGAGAAGGCGGACAAGGCCTCGCGAGCCCGGCGCCGGCGCACGATCCTGTCCACCGCGGTTTTCGCCGCCGTCATGGCGGGGGCGATCCTGGCCTGGTACAGGCTGGGCGGAACGCCCGAGCTGGCGATCACGTCGGTCGAGGTGACGGCGCCGAAGAAAACCCAGGGCTGCGGCAGCTCCGTCCTGATCACCGGCGAGGTGCTCACCAACGGGGCGCCCGGCGAGATCGCCTACGAGTGGCGTAAGAACCTGGACGAGGAGGTCGTGAAGGGGACGCTGCGCACCAAGGCCGATCAGACGTCGTACTCCCTGCCGCTGCGCTGGAAACTGCAGGGGAAGAGCACCGTCAAGGCCACGGCGACACTGCACGTCCTCACGCCGGGACCCGCGCGATCGGACAAGGCGACCTTCACCTACACGTGCTGAGCACAGCCGTTCTCGTCCGGGCCGATCTCCCTCCCGCGTACGACCGCCTCGTCGAAGCCCCCGGGCCCGAGCCGCCGAGCCAGGAAGTCCGGGTTTCGCGTGAGAGAGGACTAATCTGGCGAACATGACCACGCAGACCCCCGCGGGGTGGTACCCGGACCCCCATGGAGAGCCCCGGCTGCGCTGGTGGGACGGCAGCCAGTGGACCGACGCCACCCACGCGCAGGAGCCGGCCGCCGGCGCCTCCCGGCAGCCGGTCACCGGGCCGCAGGCGCACGGCCCCGATTTCCAGCCGCACGATTCCGAGCCCCGGTCGCAGGGTCCGGAACCCCGGTCGCAGGGTTCCGGGCCGCCGCCGGACCCTGACTGGTCGGCGACACCGGCCAACCCCACGCTCCAGTACGGCCGGCCGACGTACGGGCAGTCGGCCTACGGCCAGCCCGCACCGCCCACGCAGCAGTGGGACGGCGTTCCGCTGCCCGGGCCCGGCCACGGCCCGCCGCCCAAGCAGGGCAACCCGATGCCGTGGGTGTTCGGCGGGCTGGCGGCGCTCGTGGTGGCCGCGCTGATCGTCGTCGCCGGCGTCGTCTTCGTCAACCGCGGCGACACCGAACCCCTGGCCGGCCCGTCGCCGACCGACACGTTCCAGCCGGAGCCGCCCACCAACGATCCCCCGTCGAGCCCGCCACCCAGCCAGGGCGCCGCCGAGCTCCCGCAACCGGTGAGCGGCCGCGTCACCGACCCGCAGGCCGGGGTCTCCTTCGAGGCTCCCGACGGCTGGACGGTGCCCGCCTCCAGCGACATCAACGGCCCTGACCCCACCCAGCAGAAGTGGTCGAGCGGGGTGCAGAAGACCTCGCACGAGAACTATCAGGGCGACGGCGACTGGATCGGCAACGCCTACGCGGGCGTGCTCAACCCGCTCTACCCCTACGCCGGCGTCAACGGTCTGGGTGACACGGCCAAGGCCGTCTTCATGAACTTCGGCAAGTACTACCAGCTCGCGCACGAGAGCAAGATCGTCGAGGACAAGGCGATGAAGATCGGCGACCGTGATGCCTGGATCCTGCAGTTCGAGCTCGACTTCAGCAAGGTGTCGGAGGAGAACGACTACAAGTGGAAGAAGGAGAACGGCGCCATCGTGCTCATGGACCGCGGCGATGGCCAGCGGCCGGCCATCGTCTACGTCTCCGTTCCCGACAATCTGGGGACCGATGTGGTGAGCGAGGTTGTCGGCTCACTCAAGCCCGCATGACCTGTGGCACTAGGGTGGTGGGGGTAACAAGCGGGCGGATTGCTCCGAGCCGCTGTGCGAGGAGAGCGAATGAGTGACTTGCTGGTCTGGATCGACTGCGAGATGACCGGGCTCGACCTCGGGCGCGACGCGCTCGTCGAGGTGGCGTGTGTCATCACCGACAGCGAGCTCCGGCAGCTGGACGAAGGCGTCGACGTGGTCATCAAGCCGCCGCCCGAGTCGCTGGAGCAGATGTCGGAGGTCGTGCGCGAGATGCACACCGCCTCCGGGCTGCTGCCCGAGCTGGCGGGCGGCGTGACGCTGGCGGAGGCCGAGTCGCTCGTGCTCGACTACATCCGCCGCCACGTGCCCGAGCCGAAGAAGGCGCCGCTGTGCGGCAACTCGATCGGCACGGACCGCACGTTCATCGCGCGCGACATGCCCGGGGTCGATGCCTATTTGCACTACCGGATGATCGACGTTTCGTCGATCAAGGAACTGGTCCGCCGGTGGTATCCACGGGTCTACTTCGCCGCCCCGGAAAAGCAGGGCGGACACCGTGCTCTGGCGGATATCACGGAGAGCATCAGGGAGCTTCGCTACTACCGCGCCGCGATCTTCGTGGCCCAGCCGGGGCCCGATTCGGCCACCGCGAGATCGCTTGCCGAGCGTGTCAGCGACTAAACCAGTGGCGTAAAGACTCCCGAACACCGCTACACTTTTCTTGTGCCACCGCGCAGCGGCGGCCGTGGTGGGTGTAGCTCAGCTGGTAGAGCGCCAGGTTGTGGTCCTGGATGTCGAGGGTTCAAGTCCCTTCACTCACCCTGATGTGGCGAGGTTCAAACTTCCGACCAGAGGAACCATCTCGGTCCGGGTTTGAACCTCGCCTTTCTTTTTGGCCTCGGCGGCGCAGGTCATCGCACAGCGCGTCGGACGGGCGCTCTGGTAGCGCCACCTGGAGTTCTCCGTCCTCGTCAATCGAGATGGCGGTGAACGACGTTCTGTCGGGTCTCCGCGCCGACCTGGATCGCCTCGATCAAGTGCTCGACGTCCTCGATGAGCATGGCCTGACGGGTGCGGTCGCCCTTGCCGCCGTGACGCCCCGAGCACACGAAGTACGGGTAGACCCCGCCCTGCCCGTTGCGGGCGTGGCAGATGACGAGCCGCGACCCGCAAGACTGCGGTCCCGCATATTTACGCATGCGCAAGTTTGCGTGGCAGCATCGCATGTGTCACGCTGGAGCCTGTGACGACGCGACGATCTGGTCTGCGAGAGCGGAAGAAGCAGGCCACGAGAGAGTCCCTGCGGCTCGCCGCCTTGCGGCTCGCGTTGGAGCGCGGCCCGGAGAATGTCCGTGTCGACGACATCGCGGATGCGGCCGGGGTTTCCCCGAGGACCTACAACAACTACTTCTCCAGCCGCGAGCAGGCGATCGTCGCCGCCATCATCGAGGACCGGGAGGAGCGGATCGCCGCAGCCGTCACCGGCCGTCCTGCCAGTGTGAGCCTGTCCGAGGCCGTGATCGACGCCGTGGTCGAGCAGTACACCGATCCGAGTGACAGCGCACGCGATGCCCTGCTGATGATCACGACCAGTCCCGGTCTGCTGAACTGCTATGCGGACGCCGCCGGCTCACTCGCCGAACCGCTCACCGACGCGTTCACCGAAGGGGCGATAGGCATCGATCCCGTCGCCGCCAGGGTGCTCGCCGCGAGCGTCGGTGCCGCTGCCAAGATCGCCGTCCGGGAATGGCTGCAGTCCGGAGCCGGAGCCACACAGGTCGGTGATTTCGTCGTCACCGCCGGATCACTGCCCGATCTGATCCGGAAGGCCTTGTTGCCGCTTGTCCCAGCGCTCGATGCCGCCACCGCGGACTCGGGCGCTGCAGCACCTTGATTGCCGGAACAGCGACCTGCCGCTCTGCCCTTCACCGGTCAGGTCTCCGGGACATCGTTACGGCATCCGCTGCGCCTACGCACGCTCGCCCTCGGCAGCCTTCTCGCTGCTCGATCCTCCATATGCGCCGGCAAGGACCTGCGAGCGGAATGACGCCTGGCTCTCACCGGTCGCCACCGCCGAGAACAGGAGTGCGCCGACGGGTGTGAACAGGAGGAGCGTGCTACGCAGGGACCCTGAGCGAACGGCCGGCCTTCTTGACCGGCCGTTGTCGTTTTCTCCCCGCAACGCCCCCAAATCCTGACAATGCGAGTTATGCTCGCTGTCTACCGCTAACGCCGGAAGCACGGGGGCCATCGGCGATCTGACCGTCTGCGCGCCCCCGGAGGCCGGATGAGAGTCGACGACGCAGCGTTCGATAGCGTGTTCACGTCCCTGAGCAAACGCGAAGCCGAGGTCATGGACCTGATCGCCACTGGCCAGTCCAACGGTCAGATCGCGCAGCGCCTGTTCCTCAGCGAGAAAACGGTGAAAAACCACGTCAACCGTATCTACGCGAAGCTCGGCGTCAGCTCACGCGTCACCGCCATCGGGTTGTGGCGGTCCCGCCAGAAATAGCCGCCCGCGCACAGCAACGCCCACCGGAACGAGTCCGCCCGTGGGCCGTTCCTCTGCGCGCCCCGAGGTCACCGGCATGGGACCGTCCGGAGGAAACGCCTCATTCCCCCGTGGTGGTTTAAAAGCCGCTGTCGGTGCCATAGGCATGCATGACGCCGTTCGCGGGGAGAGGACCTGTCATGGCGAGGAGACCACGAGTCATCGTCGTAGGAGCCGGCTTCGCCGGGCTGAACGCGACCAGGGAACTGGCCAAGGGCGGCGCATTGGTGACGCTCGTCGACCGCAACCCCTACTCGACCTTCCAGCCGCTGCTCTACCAGGTGGCCACGGCGGGGATGGGCACGGCCGACGTGTCCTATCCGATCAGGACCTTCGCGGCCAAGTGGCCGAACGTGCGGGCCCGCCGGGCGGCGGTGAGCAAGGTGCTGCCCGCGGAGCGGCGGGTGGAGTTCGAGGACGGCAGCGGGCTCGACTACGACTACCTCGTGCTGGCCACGGGCGTCACCACCAACTGGCTGAACGTGCCGGGCGCGCCGGAGAACGCGCTGCCGATCTACTCGCTCAGTGACGCGGCTGCGCTGCGCCGGCGGCTCCAGCACTACCTGGAGGACACCGCTGCGGGCCGGCGCGAGAGCACACATGTCGTGGTGGTGGGCGCGGGCGCGACCGGGGTCGAGATGGCGGGCACGCTGGCCGAGCTGCGCCGGCACACCACGCCGCTGACGCATCCGGAGCTCCGCCCCGACCAGACCAGCGTGACGCTCGTCGAACAGTTCGACTTCGTGTTGTCGCCGTACAAGCCGCGGCTGCGGGACGCGGCGGCCGAGGCGCTGCGCAGGAGAGGGGTAGAGCTGCGGCTGGGTGCGACGGTGGCGTCCGTGGAACCGGACGCGGTGGCGCTGGAGGACGGCACCCGGCTGCCGAGCGACGTGACCGTGTGGGCGCTCGGCGTCGCCGCGCCCAAGCAGGTGTCCGACTGGGGCCTGCCACAGGGCAAGGGCGGCCGGGTCACGCTGACGGACGCGCTGAACGTACCCGACCACCCCGAGATCTTCGTGGCCGGCGATCTGTCGGGGCAGCCGGACCCGCTACCCCAGCTCGCCCAGCCGGCGATCCAGATGGGCAAGCACGTGGGCCGGCAGGTCCTGGCCGCCGCGCACGGCAGGCCGCTGCGGCGCTTCTCCTACCGTGACCCGGGCATCATGGCCACCGTCGGCAAGGCGGAGGCGGTGCTGCAACTGTCCAACGGGATGACCATGCGCGGGCTGCCCGCCTGGCTGGTGTGGATCTTCGTGCACGTGGCGTACCTGCTGGGCGGGCGCAACCGGGTCAACGTCCTGATCAACTTCTTCTGGCGCTACTTCGGGCCGCGCCGCACCGCCACCAGCGTCACGCAGTGACGCCGCTCAGAGCGCCGCCGCCAGGGCCGCCATGCCGTGGTCGATGTCGCTCTCCAAGATGTTCAGCGCCGGTCGGAGGCGTACGGAGCGGGGACCGCACGGCAGCACCACCACTCCCTGGTCCTCCCTGAGCCTGGCCACCAGGGCGTCGCGGGCGGCCCTGTCGGGCAGGTCGAACGCGCACATGAGGCCCCGGCCACGCACGTTCGCCATCGTCTCGGGGTGCTCGGCCTCCAGCTTGGTGAGGCGTTCGAGCAGCACGGTGCCCAGGGTCGCGGCGCGCTGGATCAGGCCGTCGCGCTCGACGATCTCGAGGATGCCCCGGCTGCGCACCATGTCCACCAGGCCGCCGCCCCAGGTGGAGTTGATCCGGCCACTCAGGCGGAACACGTTGTCCGGCACCACATCCACCCTGCGGCCGGCCATGATCCCGCCGACCTGGACCTTCTTGGCGAACGCCACCACGTCGGGCTCCAGCCCGAGCTGCTGGTACGCCCACGGCGTCCCCGTCGTCCCGCCGCCGGTCTGCACCTCGTCGAGGATGAACAGGGCGTCGTACTCGTGGCACAGGCCCTGCATGGCCTGGAGGAACTCCGGCCGCATGTGGTTGTCGCCGCCTTCGCCCTGGATGGGCTCGGCGATGAAGCAGGCGATGTCGTGGGGGTGGCGTTCGAACTCCTCCCTGGCCTGGGCGAGGGCGCGCTGCTCGGCCGCCTCGACGTCACCGAAGTGGATGGCGGGCACGTCGATGCGCGGCCAGTCGAACACGGGGAACCGGTCGGTCTTGCCCGGCTCGGTGTTGGTCAGGCTCAGGGTGTAGCCGCTGCGGCCGTGGAAGGCCTTGGTCAGGTGCAGGACCCTGGTGCCGAGGTCGCGTGAGCGGCCCTCGGCCTCGTTACGGCGGCTCTTCCAGTCGAAGGCGGTCTTGAGCGCGTTCTCGACGGCGAGAGCGCCGCCCTCGACGAAGAACAGGTGCGGGAGTGCGGGGTCGCCGAGCACGCGGACGAAGGTGTCGACGAAGTCGGCGAGGTGCTCGGTGTAGATGTCGGGGTTGGCCGGCTTGTTGCGGGCGACCTGGCCGAGGAGCTGGGTGAAGTCGGGGTCGAAGGGCGGGTTCACGCCGAGGGGGGCGGAGGCGAAGAAGGTGTAGAAGTCGAGGTAGCGGCGGCCGTCGCGGGCGTCGACGAGCCAGGAGCCACGGCTGAGCTCCAGGTCGAGCACCAGTCGGTAGCCGTCGACGAGCAGGTGGTGGGCAAGGCGGGTGTGCACGTCCATGGCGCCTCCACGTAGGGTCGTACGTTCCTTTCGAGGAACGCCTTCTCATATGTAAAATTTACGGCACACGTGGGCTGGAAGTGAAGTTCTTCACGCGAAGCGCTAGAGCGATCTCGGAGATGCCATACAGGATGGCGAAGGCGCCGACGAGCCAGACGAGGCTGAGCAGGCCGGCCCCCGGCCAGATGAGCAGCAGGACGCCGAAGATCACCGACAGGATGCCGCCGACGATGAGCATCCACTCGTTGTCGATGTCCTTGCGCAGCTGGATCCCGGCGACGACCTCCGCGACGCCGGAGACGATGGCCCAGAAGGCCACGACGTAGAGCAGGGCGATGGAGGTGATCCCCGGCCAGGCGAACGCCACGATGCCGGCCAGGATGCCGACGATTCCGGAGATGATGAGCCAGGCCCGCGACCTGGCGCCGTGACGGAAACCGGACAACAGCGCGAAAACCCCGCTCACCAGGAAGTACGCCGCAAAGAAGGCCACCAGCACGATCAGCGTGATGCCCGGCCAGATGAGTGCCAGGAAGCCGAAGACGATGGCCGCGAGGCCGCGCACCAGCAGCATCCACCACGAACTTGCGATTTCCCCCATGCTGGTCTGTTTTCCGAGAAGCACCCGAAAACAGACCAGCACCGGGTCAAATGTCAGTGACTCGACCGCCTGCGTCCGTCACGCGCCACCGCCGCGTTCACCCGTGGGAGTAGACCACGATCGAGACCGCGATGTACTGCACCAGGTAGGCGGCGATGGTGCAGGCGTGGAAGACCTCGTGGAACCCGAACCAGCGGGGCGCCGGGTCGGGGCGGCGCAGGCCGTACACGATCGCTCCGGCCGAGTAGAACACGCCGCCGACGGCCACCAGCACGACGGCGGCCACGCCCGCGCCCTGCAGCAGCTGCGGCATCACGAAGATCGCGGTCCAGCCCAGCGCCAGATAGAGGACCGTGTAGAGCCAGCGCGGGGCGTTCATCCAGAACACCCGGAACAGCACGCCGGCCAGCGCGCCGCCCCAGATGACGGAGAGCACCGCGACCCTGGCCGCTCCGTCCAGCGCCAGCAGGGCGAAGGGCGTGTAGGTGCCGGCGATGATCAGGTAGATGTTGGCGTGGTCGAACCTGCGCAGGAACTCCGCCAGGCGGGGGCCCAGCGTGCTGCGGTGGTAGGTGGCCGAGATGCCGAACAGCAGGGCCGAGGTGATCGCGTAGACGGCGGAGGCCAGGCGTGCCTGCAGGGTCGGGCCGAGCGCCACGAGCACGAACCCCGCGACCAGCGTGACGGGCAATGCTCCGGTGTGCAACCAGCCCCGCAGCCGTGGCTTGACGGTGAGGGTCGTCATGCAACCTACGGTACCGTAGGTTCGATTTCCACCCCTTGTGGTGGTCCGCTGAACATGCGGTCCCAGGGGTCACAACCCGTTGAGGAAACGGGCCGCGATGGGGACGGCCGCGCGGCGCCCCGATCCCCCATGCCGGACGAACACGCAGAAGGCCAGGTCATCGCGGTAACCGATGAACCATCCGTGCGACCCCTCGTCCAGGGCCTCGGCCGTGCCCGTCTTGCCCACCACACCCTCGGGCAGCCCGGCCTCACTGGCCGTGCCGTGGTCGACCACGGCGGCCATCATGTCGCGCAGCGCGCTCACGACCGCCTGGTCCATGGGCACGTCCTCGTGCGGCGGGCCGTCGATGCGGCGTACCTGCTCCTTCGACAGCAGCCTGGGCGAGCGCCAGACGCCGCTCTGCACGGCGGCGGCCACCGTGGCCATGCACAGCGGGGTGGCGACGACCTGCCCCTGGCCGATCGTGTCCGCGGCGAACATGTCGAGATCGTCGGTGTCGGGCACGGTGCCGCAGGTCCCCCCGATGCCGGTCGCGATGGGCCGGCCGAACCCCCACACGTCCGCGGTCTCGCGCAGCGCGTCGGCGTCGATCCTGGTGGTGGCCTGCTGGACGAAGGTCGTGTTGCAGGAGTGGGCGAACGCGTCGGTGAAGCTGACGACGCCGCGGTCCACCTGGCCGTCGTTCTGGAAGGCCCGGTGGAACGGGATGGTGTACGTGCCGGGGCACTCGACCTGTGCCGACGGGTCGAGCCCCGACCTGAGCAGCGCGGCGGCGGTGATCGTCTTGAAGACGGAGCCGGGCGGGAAGACGTCCCGCACGGCGCTGTAGTTGTCCTTGAGGCGGTCGGCCAGCGCCAGGATCTCGCCGGTGCTCGGCCGGATGACGATGACCGCCGAGTCGTCCACGCCGTCCAGGGCCCTGGCGGCCGCCGCCTGGACCGGGCGCGACAGGGTGGTGCGCTCGACGTTCGCCTCGGGCGCGCGGGCCAGCAGCCGCCTGGCGGGCCGGCCCGGGACCTTGGACACCAGCTCCCAGCCGTGGCCGGCGGTCTCGAACTCGGACTTGAGCGGATTGAGGTATGCCTCCGCGTAGCTGTCGTTGGGGATCTTGTGGCCCTCTCGGGTGACCAGCTCTGCCGCCGACCCCTCGATCTCGCCCAGCTCCAGCGTGCCGCCGTCCTTGAGCAGGGGGTGCAGCGTTTCGGGCGCCCATAACACCTTCCAGGCCCGCTCGCGTACGCCGAGCCGCAACAAGCCGGCGAACGGCCACGCCCCGAGCTCGGCGAGCTGCCGTACCCCCGAGAACGGCACCTCGGCGCTCTCGTCTCCCGCGCTCTTCACCTGGCCGGGAGTGAGCCGGATGGACTCGATGTGCAGCTCCTCCGTCAGCGCGTAGTGCTGCTGGGAGAAGTCGGAGGGCGGCTGGTGCACCAGGCGGGCCATGCCCAGGATGTCGCCCTCGCGCCACGCCGCGAAGTATTCCGCGGCGGTCTCGGACGCGCTCCCCCTGACCCGGCTCGACGCCATCACGGCGAACGCACCCGCACCAAGCACCGCGACAAGAGCGACAACGAGCACCATCAGTCTTCTTCGTCGCATACGGTTCTCCCAGGAGGGATCAGCGTGGCACGTGGACAGCGGGAACCGATGCCCGGCCTTTATCCGGTGACGTTCGGCGAGATCGAACTTCTCCGGGATCTGGACAGGCAGGACGGCTGGGTGCTGTCCAAGGATGGCGTACCTCAGTCGTACGTGGATCTACAAGACCCGACATTTCTGGAATTCGAGTATGTCCGACTCATGGCGGACGTGATCGACCTCCTGGCAGAAGGGCCGCTGAGCTGCCTGCACGTGGGCGGCGGCGCCTGCACGATCCCCCGGTACGTCGCCGCCACCCGCCCCGGCTCCCGCCACATCGTGATCGAACCCGACGGCCTGCTGGTCAACCTCGTACGCGAGCAGCTGAACCTCCGGTCCGTCCCCAAGCTGAAGGTCATCGTCGACGGAGGCCGCGAGGGCACCGCCAAGATCTGGGACGCCTCGGCCGACCTGGTCGTGCTCGACGCCTTCTCCGGCGCGACGATGCCGGTGGAGCTGGCCACGGCCGAGTACATGGGCGACATCGCGCGCGTCCTCCGCCCGTCGGGCACCCTGCTGATCAACCTGGCCGACGGCAAGGGGCTGGCGTTCGCCCGGCGCCTGCTGGCCACCGTGACGGCCGCCTTCGGCCACGTGGCCTTGATGGCCGAGCCGGGGATCATGCGCGGCCGCCGCTTCGGCAACCTCATCGTGGCCGCGTCCCGCACCGGGCTCCCGCTCGACCTGCTGAGCCGGAGGGCGGCGGGGGGCCTGACCCAGGCGCGATGCGTGCACGGCGAGGCGCTGACCAACTTCGTCGCCGGGGCCGCCCCCATCAACGA
>NZ_SMKP01000258.1:0-12218 GCF_004349015.1 Nonomuraea diastatica | reverse complement strand
ACTGGAAACGGAGCAACGAACCTGGTCACGGTCACTGGGGTGGCACAACCGACCGGGAAACCGGCGGAACATGAAGGCCCCAGGCCCTACCGCCAGGAGACGCCACCGCGCCAGCCCCCGACCCTACCTGGTTCGCCTTACTTCGCCCCTCCGAATGATTGGGGCATTGGTCCGCTATGTGAAGATATCCCAGCTGCTGCCGTTGATCGACTGCCCGAATGAAGCCCCTTTGTACTGTACTTTCCGTTTGATCACAAGATGTGGCGCTTTATGCCGCCAGCACGACGACGGACGGCCCTTGCCCTTTCGCTGGACGACGCCCTTTACCTGCCGCCCTACCTGCAGGGATGCAACCAAGCGGGCCGTCGGCGATCTCAGTCACAGCCGTCTCGAATGAGAGCCTGGCGGCAATGGCATCGCATAACCGATGGCGCCGGGCTCGTCGACCTGCGCGACGCCCTAGGGAGGTAGCCGACGCAATATCGGCATCGCCATAGGTAGCTCAAAGGGACAGATCGCACCATTACGCGACCACAGAGCGATCAACTCACCGATGAGGTCTACCGGAGTCTCCCTCGCGATGTCATGGTGAAAGGTGCTCCGGACTGAACGGAATTACCAGGATCAAACGCCCACTTAGCGAACCACCGGCCGATGATCTGTTCGGTGACGCCGTCGCCCGGCACGACGCCGTACACGTTGGCCGTGTCGAAGAAGTTGAGGCCGTGCTCGTGCGCGCGGTCCATGATCGTGTGACTGTCGTCCTGGGAGGTTTGCGGCCCGAAGTTCATGGTGCCAAGGACGAGCGAGAGACGGAAAGGCCGCTGCGGCCGAGGTGGGTGTATTGCATGTCTGCCCTTTCAGGCGGAGCCGAACTGTTCGGTGAAGCGGCTGGTGAACAGGTCGGCGCCCTTGTACGCCGAGACCGTCTCGGCCGGGACGACGGCCGGGCCGTCGGGGGTGGGCAGCTGGCCGGCCCCGCCATGCGGTCCGAGCGGGAGCAGGATCATGGGGTGCGGCAGCGGCTGGTAGGTGGCCGTGGGCGGCTCGCCGTGCAGTTGGGCGATGATGTTGCGGGCCACCACCTCGGCGTGCTGCATCGCGTACCCGGCCATCTTGGCCTCGGGGACGTCGGTGATGTCGCCGATCGCATAGACGTGCTCATAGACGCCGTCGTACCCGCGGACGTTGAGCGTCTCGGTGACCGGGACCTGCCCCGGCGGGGTGCGGGTGGTGAGCCGGCCGTCGGCGAGGTAGTCGCTGTTGACGCGCACGCCGTGGGCGCGGAACCAGATGTCGGCGGTGATCTCCTGCCCGCTGGTGGTGGTGACGGTGAACGTCTCGGCCTGGCCCGGCTCGGTCGCCGGCGGCGCGGCCAGATCGGTGCCCAGCCGCAGGCGGATGTCGAGCTCGTCGAGCTGGCGGTGCAGGTCCTGGCGTAGCTCCGGCTCGAATGCGGGCAGCAGTTGCTCGGCCGGGTCGACGACGGTCACGTGCTTGTGCGGCCAGACCTCCTTGATCTCCCCGGCCAGTTCCAGGCCGACCGGCCCGGCGCCCAGGATCAGCACCCGCTCGGCTCCGGCCAGTTCCTTGTAGGTGAGGCGAAGGTCGTCCAGGATCTGCTCGGTGGAGGCGGCTGTGGGTTTGGCCGGGTAGGTGTAGCTGGAGCCGGTGGCCAGGACCAGATAGTCGGCCTTGACGCGTTCACCTGAGGCCAGGGTGACGCCGCCGGGATCCACGGAAACCGCACGGTCGCGGATCACCGTGCCCTGGGTCAGGAACTCGGCGTAGGGGAAGAACATGTTGCTCCCCCAGTCGGGCTGGGTCAGCGTCCGCAGCGACCCAGCCGTGTTGACGAACGCGTCCCGGGGATCGATGAGGACGACCTCGGTTTCGACAGCCAGCGCCTTGGCCAGTGCCGAACCCCCGTAACCGCCGCCGACGACCACTACTGTACGACTCATGATTGCACGCACCGATCAATTAGAAGTGGTTGAGTTCGTGCTACGAACCATAGTAGTTCACTCCACGAACTGCAACTCACGGAGGCGGCTTCAATGCTCGTATCCAGGGTGGACCCCTTCGCCGGGCTCCCGGAAGACCGCGGGGACCTTGTTGTCCTGCACGACGCAGCCGAGCAGGTGGGCGAGCGTGTCGCGGTCGGCGCCGGCCAGCCCTGCCGTCAGGTCCTCGATCCGCTTGCAGGTCTCGACGTAGAACTCCTCCGCGATCCCGGAGTCCTTCCTGGTGAGCGTGATCCGCACCGCGCGCGAATCATGCGGATCCGGTTTGCGCTGGACAGGCCGTTGCGCTCGGTGCGGTCGACCAGGCCGGTGAGGCTCGACTTGGCCAGCCCCAGCGTCGCGCCCAGCTCACTCATGCCGTACGGCTGCGCCATCAGCACGCACAGCAACTGCCCCTGCTGGGAGGTGAGACCATATTCCCTGGCGGACTCGGCGTACACGGCATTCACCAGCAACGTGGACCTCACCAGCGCGGCCACCACCCCGATCTGGCCCTCATCATGCTTTCCCATCCGCTCAGGATAACATTCAAACGCCTTGGAAATTCGTAGGACGAACTAATCTGGGCCCCGAGAAGGGGCGGCCATCATGCCCATCGGAGACGTGTGTGCTGTCCTCGATGATCAGGGCTGAAGCGTTCTCATGTCGTGAGACCGAGTAGCTGAAGACCGTCGGCTGGGTGGCTGCGGTAGTAGTCGGTGGCGGCGGCGATGTTGGTCCAGCCGAGCAGGCGTGCCAGGCCGATGGCCAGGTTGCGCAGGCTGGCCAGGACGCGGGGAGCTGCTCCGGTCCGGGCCCGGCAGGCGTCTTCCCGGTAGGTGACGTCGCGGATGTGGTGCAGGGCCTCGATGCTCCAGTGGCCACGGATCAGCGCGGCGAGCTGGGCGTGGGTGATCCGGCCCGGTGGCAGGCTGGTGATCGCGTAGATCGTGACGATGGTGGTCTTGCCGGTTCTGCGGTCGGTACAGCGGCGCTTGACCTGGATGGCCTGGGCGGCGTGAGGAAAGGGCAGTCCGGGCCGGACAGTGCAGATCTTCATGCGGCGGATCTCCCGGCGGCCGTGGCCTTGCTCGTCGGTGCGGTCGTTGAGGATGGCCTCGCGCCAGGGCAGGGCCTTGAGCCGGCGCAGGAGCGTGGGCTGGTTGCCCTTGACGATGAACAGGTAGTGGCCGCCGGCGGCGACGATCTGCCGGGCGTGGTCGTGCTGGGTGTGCAGGGCGTCGGCGGTGACCACCACGCCGGTCAGGTCCAGGTCGCGCAGCAGGGGTGTGAAGGCGGGGATCTCGTTGCTTTTGGCCTCGACCTGGCTTTGGGCGAGGACGGTCTGGGTGTCGTGGCGGATGGCAGCCAGCAGGTGGACCGCGCCGTCGCGGGTACGGCTGCCGCGCAGGGTCTTGCCGTCCACGGCCAGGCCGAGCAGGGGCGTTGGGGTGGATATCGTCGTCTCGGGCGGCTGGCAGGCAGCCAACGCGGCAAGGTAGCCGCAGGTCGCGGCGTCGAAGGCGTCACCGTCCAGACGGGCCAGCAGCCGTCCCAGGGTGGAGGCGGCCAGTCGCATGGTGGGCGGGAGGCCGAGCCGGGTGCGCGTGTTGGGGTCGTACCCGATCTGCCCGCCCTGACCGAGGTACTCGATCGATGCGCGAGCAGATGACCGCCCAAGGGCTCGACACCTCCGGCGGCTTCAGTCTCGGCTTACTCTCCTCGACGCCCCGCTGCGGGCGTTCGTGCCGCCGCCGCCCTGCTCTTCGATACCCTCCCGGTGCTGCGCAGCCGCCTGACCAACCTGAAGAAACACCAGCTCAAACCACGTGCACGAGTTTTGAAGCGGTACAGGCTGGACCTTCGTGAAGCCCAAGGGCAAGAGCAAGCGAACCGTCATGATCCCGCCCCCACTGATCCCGCTCCTCAAGCTCCACCAAGAGGCCCAACAGGCCGAGAAGGAAGCGGCGGGGGAGCGGTGGCAGGACTATGACCTCGTCTGGTGCCATCCGGACGGACGACCCATAGACGCCGGCCAGGACTGGGACGAATGGAAAGAACTCCTCCGCCTGGCCGAAGTCGACAAGGATGCCCGCGTCCACGACGCCCGCCACACTGCCGCGACGCTTCTCATCGAACAAGGGGTGGACATCAGTGTCGTACAGGAGATCCTGGGCCACTCACAACTGACCACGACGAAGCGCTACACCCACATCACGGCGACGCTCTCGACGGAAGCAGCAGCCCGCATGGGCCGCGCCCTCTGGGGATAACTGCAACTGAAAATGCAACCGGGCGGACTTTCTGATCATGAAGATCGGGGAGTCCGCCCAGGTCATTCGGGTAGGGCGCCCGGGGCTCGAACCCGGAACCTACGGATTAAAAGTCCGCAGCTCTGCCAATTGAGCTAACGCCCCTAGTTGCAGCAAGGGTACAGAGATTACCGTCCTGTCCGCGACGCCTCCATCATCGGTAGGCGGCCAGCCCGGTCAGCGCTTCCCCCAGCACCAGCGTATGGATCTCCTGCGTCCCTTCGTACGTCAGCACACTCTCCAGGTTGTTCATGTGCCTGATCACAGGGTACTCCAGGGTGATCCCGTTCCCGCCCAGAATGGATCGGGCCTGGCGGGCGATGTCGAGGGCGGCGCGTACGTTGGCCAGCTTGCCGAAGCTGATCTGCCGGGGTTCCAGGTGGCCCGCGTCCTTCAGTTCGCCCAGGTGCAGGGCGGTGAGCTGGGCCTGGGCGGCGCCCACGTACATCCAGGCGAGTTTCTCCTGGGTCAGCTGGAACGCGCCGATCGGTTTGTCGAACTGGACGCGGGTCTTCGCGTAGTCGACGGCCGCATCGAGGCAGGCGCGGGCGGCGCCGACGACGCCCCAGACGATGCCGTACCGGGCTTCCGAGAGGCACGACAGCGGGCCTTTGAGGCCGGTGACTCCGGGCAGGGCGGCGGAGGCGGGCAGGCGGAGGTCGTCGAGGTAGAGGGAGGAGGTGACGGAGGCTCTCAGGGAGAGTTTCTTGTGGATCTCGGGGGAGGTGAAACCAGGGGAGGAGGTGGGGACGACGAAGCCGCGGATGCCTTCGTCGGTCTGGGCCCAGACCACGGCGACGTCGGCGATCGAGCCGTTGGTGATCCACATCTTGGCGCCGTTCAGGATCCAGTCGGATCCGTCCTTCTTGGCGTACGTGCGCATGTTGGCGGGGTCGGAGCCGTGGTCCGGTTCGGTGAGGCCGAAGCAGCCGATCGCCTCGCCGGCGGCCATCCGGGGCAGCCACTCCTCTTTCTGTTCATCCGAGCCGTATCGCCAGATCGGGAACATCGCCAGCGAACCCTGGACGGACACGAACGATCGGAGCCCGGAGTCGCCCGCTTCCAGCTCCCGGCAGGCCACCCCGTACGACACCGCGTCCGTGCCGGCGCAGCCGTAACCCTCCAGGTGCATGCCGAGCACGCCCAGCGCCCCGAGCGCGGGCGCGAGCTCGCGCGCGGGGAAGGTGGCCTCCTCGAACCAGTCGCCCACGTGCGGGAGGACGCGGTCGGACACGAAGGACTTGACCGTGTCGCGGATCAGCCGCTGATCCGCGTTGAGCCGGTCGTCCAGGCGCAGCAGGTCGTCCATCGCAGAGGTCCTCTCGTCGCGTAAGGGACTACCAGGGTTCTACCAGGGAGAATCCGGATGTGCTAACACCGGCCTGCAGGGCAGTCTTGAGACATGAGCGATGACAACGTCAAGAAGCTGCGCAGGACTCACAAAGGCCGGATCGTCGCGGGCGTCTGCGCGGGCGTCGGCGATTATGTCGGCATCGACGCGAACATGGTACGGATCGCGCTGGCGATAGCGACGCTGTTCGGCGGGTTGGGCGTCGGCGTGTACGTGATCGGCTGGCTTCTCATCCCCGACGAGGAGGCCGAGACCTCGATCGTCCAGGACCTGGTCAACAAGCAGCAGAACCGTAGTACGCACACCGACTGGAGCAGCGGCGAGCACAAGCCCCAGCCATGATCATGACGGCGCGCGGGCCTTACCTCGAGACTCGGTCCAGACCACGGCGAGCACGGCGGCGCTGACCACTCCGGTCACCCCGGCCAGCGCGACCACCGGCTCAGGACCGAGTCTCTCCGCCGCGAACCCGCCGACCAGGATCCCGATCCCCTGTACGGCCATCAACCCCGACTGGACGAGGCCGAACGCCTGGGCGCGCCGTTCGGCCGGTACGTTCTGGACGAAGGCGGCGTTGGCCGCGAGCTGGTACGCCCCGCCGATCCCAGACAACACCCATGCCGCGAGCACCACGGCGAGCGGGGGCCGCAGCGCGGTCACCATCAGGGGTGCGCAGCTGAGCATGGCCATCCACCCCATGAGCCGCAGCCGCCGCGGCGGCGACACGAACCTGCTGAACAGGAACGCCCCCACGACCGTCCCGGTCGGCATGGCGGCCATCAGCAGCCCGGTGATCACCGGAATCGGCAGGGTTCCGGTGTGGAGTGTGGCCGCGTACGGCGCGGCGAGGCCCTCCGGCAGGATGTAGAAGCCGCACAACCAGGCGAACAGGACGATCGTCCGCAGTTTCTTCGACCCGAACACGAGCCGGGCTCCGTCCATGGTCATGGTCCACATGGACGGTTTGCCGCCCTCGCTGTGGGCGGCGGGGCGGCGGTGCACGCCGGAGACCAGGATCAACGCAGATCCGAGGAACGTCGCGGCGTCGAGGGCGAGCGCGCGGTAGGGGCCCATGGTCGCGATCATCGCTCCGCCGGCGGCGAAACCGAGCATCTGGACGGCCTGGTTCGTCATGTTCTGCAGGGCCGAGCCGATGACGTACGTGTCGCCTTCGAGCACCTCGGGCAGCAGCGCCGCCCGCGCCGCCGAGAACGGCGCGCTGAGCAGCACCACGAGGAACACCAGCGTGCACAGCGCCCAGAACGGCACGCCGGGGACGGCCATCACGGCCACCAGCGCGGCCCTGATCAGGTCGCAGGCCAGCATGACGCCTCTGCGCGCGAACCGGTCGGCCAGGCCGGCCAGCAGCGGCCCGCCCACGATCGAGGGCAGGTAGGTCAGTGCGTAGACCGCGGCGGTGGCCAGCGCCGATTGGGTGCGGTCGTAGACGAGCACCGCGAGCGCCACCTGGGCGAGCTGGTCGCCGAGGAGCGAAAGGCCCTGGCCGTACCAGAGTGCCCGGAATTCCTTGATCGCGATGACTTCGCGATAGGTGACTTGTCGTCCTTCGGCACGCCGATGTCGTCCTGGCAGCCGTCGCGCCCGCATGGCCCCCATTGGACTCCGCTGTGCCTGACTCACTGTGTTCGGTATGTCACCTAAGGTTGCCGAACGTGATGGCAAGCCGCAACCCAAAGAAGTCAACCGGAAGCAAAGGGTTACCAGCCGAGCTCGTGAAGCCTCGCGTCGTCGATGCCGAAGTGGTGGCCGATCTCATGGACGACCGTGATGCGAACTTCGTCGATCACGTCCTCCTCCGTATCGCAGATCTGGCATATCGCATTGCGGTAGATCTCGATGCGGTCGGGAAGAACGGCTGAGTACCAGTCACCACGTTCCGTCAGGGGGATGCCGGTGTACAGGCCGAGCAGGTTGGGCTCTGGGGGATCGTCGACGACCGTGACGACGACGTTGCTCATGGTGCGCGCGAGGTCTGAGGGGATCGTGTCCAATGCCTCGGCCACGAGTTCCTCGAACTTCTCCCGGGTTACCTCGATCACACTTGCCATTGTGCCCCGCCTGTCGGGTATGCAAGAAACGGTATGAAGTTCGTCCACTGGTCAAAGGCAGCCATCCGGTCGAGGGCCTCGAAAGCCGTCGCGGTGCTCTTCGTCGCCGCTGTGGGCGCCTGGCTGGGCATCTTCTTCAGCGGCACCGTACGCGCCGAAATCGGTCCTGTGGAGACGGGCATGTCGCTGCGGCCGGCGTGGAGCGGCGAGACGGTCGTGGACGCCAGCCCGCTCGGCACGCTCACATTCCGTACGCACGCGGCGCCGCTCAGGCTGCGCATCACCCTTGAGAACATCGACCAGGAACGCGCCCGAGCCCTCCTCGAGGACCCCCGGCTGGCCGACCGCCTGCCGGCGTTGATCGAGACCGACCTGATGGACGGCGTGCGCGCGCTGGTCATCCGCTCGCTGCTGTGCGCGGGCGCGGGGGCGTTGGTGGCGGTCCTGATGGTGTTCAGGAGACCTCGCGTGGCGCTGGTGGGGCTGCTGGCCGCCTCCGTGGCGCTCGCCTGCACGGGAGCGCTCGCCGCACTCACCTTCCGCCCGAACTCACTCGTCGAGCCGCGCTACTCGGGCCTGGTCGCCGCGGCGCCGTCGCTGGTGGGCAGCGCCGAGTCGATCGTGACGCGTTTCGAGTCGTACCGGTCGCAGCTCACGAAACTGGTGACAAACGTCTCCAAGCTCTACGACACGGTCTCGACGCTGCCGTTGTACGACGCTGACCCGAAAACCATTCGTGTCCTCCACGTTTCGGACATCCATATCAACCCCATCGCCTGGAACGTCATCCGGTCGCTCAAAGACCAGTTCGCCGTGGACATGATCATCGATACGGGCGACATCTCGGACCACGGCACCAAGGCCGAGAACAAATTCGTCAACGAGATCGGCCGGCTCGGGCTCCCGTACGTTTTCGTCCGCGGCAACCACGACTCGATGACCACCCAGAAGGCGGTCGCGAAGCAGAAGAACGCCATCGTCCTGGACGACAAGACCAAAACCGTCGAAGGGCTGACCATCTACGGCCTGGGCGATCCCCGCTTCACTCCGGACAAATCCGTGCCCGTCTCCCCGCAGCCCGGCACTCTCGACGAATATGCCCGCTCCCACCTGCCCCACGTCGGCGAGCCTGACCTGATCGCCGTACACGACCCCGATGTGGCCGCGGGCTTCTCCGGAGCCGCCCCCATGATCCTGACCGGCCACACTCACGAACGCAGGACCACGATGTTCCGCTCCGGCACCCGCATGCTCGTCCAGGGCTCCACGGGGGGCGCCGGCCTTCGCGCCCTCGAACACGCTCAGCCGACCCCCGTCCAGGCGTCGGTTCTGTATTTCGACAAGGAGACGAAACGCCTGCAAGCCTGGGACGACATCACCCTCGGCGGGCTTGGGGAGCAGTCGGTCTACATCCAACGTCACGTGGAGGCCGACCCAGACCGTATGATTTCTCCAGAGCCAACGAACGCCCCGTCGCCAGCGGGATCCGTCACTGGCCCAGAGACGCCGACCGCCGGTTCGCCGCTTTGGCATCAGGGGCAATCGTCCCCTATGCTTCAGAGGTCTCCGACGGAAGGCGACAGGGAATCCTGAGCCCCCATCGTCTAGCGGCCTAGGACACCGCCCTTTCAAGGCGGCGGCACGGGTTCGAATCCCGTTGGGGGCACAGCGAGCGCCTGGCACACCGGAAAACGGCTGGTCGAGGATCACCGGAAAGCTGGTAAGCTAAGCGAGCGCAAACAGCAAGAAACGCAAGGTCCTGTAGAGCAGTTTGGAGTGCTCGCCACCCTGTCAAGGTGGAGGTCGCGGGTTCAAGTCCCGTCAGGACCGCTCTAGGTCAGGTAGCTCAGTTGGTACGAGCGTCCGCCTGAAAAGCGGAAGGTCGGCAGTTCGACCCTGCCCCTGACCACCAGCTTCGAACAGCAGAAAAGCCCCGAACGGATCACCGTTCGGGGCTTTTTGATCTCTGGTGACAACAACGTCGCCTCAGTTTGTGAGGCTCAGCTCTCCAACGGGGGATGGGCGTGATCGTCCGGAGCGGGTGGAGCGGTCAGGGACGTGGCGCGCTGGTCGAAGAACAGGCGGGCGACCAGGTCTCCCCGGGAGGCGGTGCCGGACTTGGCGAAGATCGATTTCAGATGGTCCTGGACCGTGTAGGTCGCCATGTGCAGCCGGTTGGCGATCTGCCTGGTCGGCAGGCCCTGCGCGACGAGCTCGGTGACCCGCTTCTCCCGTTCGGTCAGGCCGTACATGTCGGCCAGCAACGGCGCCATCTCGGCCGGACGGGCCGCCTCGAGCAGCACCGCGACCGGCGCCCGCGGGCCCTCTCCCAGCAGGGACGCGCGGGCGATCAGCCAACGGCCCGTACGGGTCCGGACGCGCGCCCGGGCCAGCCCCATATCGGCGACCGGCTCCCCCCTGCCGGCGATGGCACGGGCCTGACGGGCGACGGAACGGATCACGAGCGGCAACCTGGTGCCGGCGCGTTCGCCGTATCCGAGCTCGTCGACCCACTGCTCGGCCTCCCGGTTGGCGAGGTCGACACCGTCGTCGGGATCCAGCACCAGCATTCCGGTGTCAGGGCGGTCGGCACGTGCGTCGTCCAGCAGAAGCGCCCGGCGCAGTCCGTCGGAGACCAACCCGGTCAGCGACGAAAGCAGCCGGACCTCGGACACCGAGAAGTGCGGGCTGCCCGTCTCACGGAACACGGTCAAAGCGCCCCACGTACCGGTGCTGCTGGACAGGACGGCCCGTAGCTCGTCGGAATAGCCTCCGGGACGCCGGACCTCTCGCTGGCGGCGGCTGAGGTCGAGATCGCCGGCGGTGGCGCCGCTCAGGCTGGCCGCCGCTGTGCCCGCGCGGGCCATGTCGACCCACTTGGTGTAATCCGGTTCGCGTAACTCGATCTCGACGAGCCGGCTGATCGAATCGGCGGGAAGCCCGTTCTCGACATATTCGGCGGTCGGCAGCATGGTGGCCGGGTCCATGGTCATCAGGCAGGAACCCGCCGACGGGACCGCGGCGTCCAGGGCGTCGCTCACCGCGCGCCAGTAGTGTTCCACCGGCATTCCGCGATGAACCAGCCGCACGAGGTCGTCGCGGACTTGTCCGCGCATCGCCTGGGCGTAGGCCATGGTCCAGGTTAGCCGGACCCCCAGAAATATGGGATACCCCCGACCGTCGCCGTCGCGGAATGCTGGGTGCGCAAGCGGGAGGAGTCACGATGGGGCATTGCACGTCGGGCTGCGAGCGGCCGACCATGCGCGTTCGCCGGCGTCGTTCTATGAGGTCATCGGCTACGGGGCCGTCGGGAGCGAGGCTGGAGCCGGTCCGTCGGCTCGAAGGCCGCAACGCCACACATTTGAGATACCGCATAGTTTGCTGAGGAGGCAACGATCATGACTGACGCTTTCGACAAGGTTCCGGCAGGGACCTGGACCATCGATCCGATGCACAGCACCGCCGGTTTTTCGGTTCGCCACTTGATGGGCAAGGTGCGTGGAACCTTCGAGGAGTTCACCGGCTTCGTGACGACCGCGGAACGACCGGACGACTGCTCCGCGACCGCCACGATCGCCATGAGCTCGGTGAACACCGGGGTGCGGATGCGTGACGACGACCTTCGGTCCGCGAACTTCTTCGACATCGACCGGTTTCCCGAGATGACGTTTGCAGGCACCGGTCTGACGGTGAACGATGGGCTGTACGAACTCAGCGGACGGCTGACGATCCGCGGCATCACGCGCGACGTCGCCATGGCGGTCGAATTTCTCGGCCTCGACGAGACCGGGTTGCAGGGCGAGCAGCGGATCGGCTTCTCGGCGGCGACGACGATCCGCCGGTCCGACTTCGGCGTTGGCGCTGCGGGGGAAGGTGAGAAGGTCGTCGTCGGCGACAAGGTCACCGTCCAGCTCGACGTGCAAGCCGTACGCGAACGCGCGGCCTGACGGAGGCCGACGGCCAGGTGCGGAAGAGGAGGCCAGGCGTGCCAGCCGGTGGCCACCAGCGGTGTCAGGCCGCCCACCACGACGGGAACGGCGGTGATCGCGAGGCGCTCGGCCGTCGTTCCCCCTGCCGGGCCGCCATACGTTCCGGTGGCTAGCTGAGCGAGAGTGCCGTGATGAGGATGAGCAGGAACAGGAGCAGCAACCCACCGCCCGCGATCACCAGCAGGGCGATCATGCAGCCCTGACCGTTCCAGGGCTGGGGAGCGGGGCCGAGGGCGCCTCGGGCGTAGGCCCACACGGGGGCACGATATTCGACCTCGTACGCCATCCCGGGCTGGAGCCAGACGGTCAGGTCCGCGGGGCCGATCTGGGCGGGGAGCAGATAGGGCAGGTGGACGTGGACGTGGTGCGAGATGATGGACTCCGCGACTGCCCCGGCGGAGAAGAATTTCCTCCAGTTCGCCGCCTGGTGCGACAAGACCGCTGACTGCGCCCTGTACGGCAAGGGCGCCAAGAAGATCTTCGGCGAGTTGCGC
>NZ_SMKP01000025.1:0-71660 GCF_004349015.1 Nonomuraea diastatica | reverse complement strand
GGGCGGGGCGGTGGGCTTCCTCACGGCGGCTGGAGCGCCCCAGGTGGACAACAGCCTGGTCACGGGGACGATGTGGGCGTTACCGGCCGCCTGGTTGTCCAGAGCGGCCTGGGTGCTCGTCCGCCGCGCCGCGGAACGCGCGGACCGGATGGCGGCCGAGGCCGCACGCGCACGCGCCGAGTCGCAGGTGGCCGAGGCGGTCAGAGCCGAGGAACGCGAGCTCGGCAACTCGTTGCACGACACGGCCGCCACGACCCTGCTGATGGTCGGCATCGGGCAGGTGCGCTCGGACGCGGAGTGGCTGGCCCCGCAGGCGAGCCGCGACCTCGACAGGCTCCGCTCCGACAGCGGGCGCGCACCCCTGCACGCCGACCTCGTAGAGCTGTTACGCGCCGACCTCGATTCCGTGCAGCTGACCGTGGAGTTCGACGCTCCGGCGGAGCTGCGGCTGCCGTTCGAGGTGGCCAGGGCGATCGCCGACGCGGCCAGGGAGTCCCTCACCAACGTACGCCGCCACGCGGGCACGACCCGGGCGGCCGTCCGGCTGGGCGGGGACGCGCGGTCCCTCCGGCTCGACATCGCCGACCGGGGGAAGGGCTTCACTCTTGCGGACGTGCCGGACACCCGGCGCGGCATCCGCGAGTCCCTGCGCGGCAGGATGAGCCGCATCGGTGGCACGGCCACCATCGTCTCCGCCGAAGGCGAAGGCACCCTCGTACGGCTGGAGTGGCATGCCGCCCCCGACTGACGCCGCAGAGGAGCGCACGCGGACGCAATTGCGGCGCGGTCTGCGGATCGCGACGCTGGTCGTCGCCGTGGCGATCGTGTTCGGGCTCGGACTGGTCAACATGCTGCGCCGGTTCGACGCCTACCCGTGGCCGCTCGCGCAGCCGGTGGCCCTCGCGGCGCTGGGCCTCGTGCTCGCCGGCGAGGCAGCGCTCCTGGTCCGGGGGCGGCCGTGGGGGCGGCTGCGCTGGGCCGCCGTCGCCGTCGTGCTCGCCGCGTCCGCGCTGTCGTACGCCGCCCTGCCTGAAGGGCGCACGTCGACCACGGTGGACTGGATCTTCGGCGCCGCCAACTGGGTCGGCGTCGTCGTGCTGCTCGACCGCCCCCTGCGAACAGCCGGGGCGTTCCTGCTGGCCCACGAGCTCACGGCCCTGCTGCACCTGGTCCTGTTCGACGAGCCCAGCCGGCAGGCGCTGGCCCGGTTCGCCACCGGTTCGGTGACGGTGATCGGCTTTCCCCTGTGCGTGGCCGTGGCAGCGGCCGTCCTGCGCGGTCTGAGCGCGGCGTCGGCGGCCTCCCAGCGGGAGATCGAGCGGGTACGCGTCGCCGAGGCGGTCGCGGCGGAATCCCACCGCCGCAGGCAGCAGCGGCTCGCCGAGCTGTCGGCGACCACGATCCCGCTGCTGGAAGGGCTCGCCGACGGCTCGCTCCGCCCCGAGGACCCGGCGATCCAGCGGCGCTGCGCGATCGAGGCCGGCCGGATGCGCAGGCTGTTCGCCGAGACCGACACCGTGGCCAACCCCCTGGTGCACGAGCTGCGCCACTGCGCTGACGTCGCGGACCGCAAGGGCGTCGTGGTCGAGCTGGATGCTCGCGGGCAGTGGCCGACGCCGCCCGTGGCCGTCCGGCGCGACCTCATCGAGCCGGTGCTGAGCGTGCTCGCCACCGCCGCCTCCCGGGCCCGGATCGCGGTCGTCGGCGGCGCGGACCTGGTGTCGGTGAGCGTCGTCGCGGACAGTGGTGAGGTGGATCCGCCGGATCCGGTGACGCCGGGAGTGCACGTCGAGACGTTGAACAACGACGACACGGTATGGATGGAGGTCCGATGGCAGCCGAGCCCGCAGCAGGCGAGCTGATCACCGTCGTGATCGTCGACGATCACGCGGCCATCGCCGCAGGCGTCCGCTCCTGGTGTTCCCAGGCCGTGCCGCCGATCGAGCTCGTCGACGCCGGCGACCGGCTCGCCGACGTGTGGACCGGCCCAGGGGCCGGCGCAGACGTGGTGATCTTCGATCTGGAGCTGGTGCCGCGCAGGCCGGACTTCGGCGAGCTGCGCCGGCTGGTCGACAACGGCCGACGCGTGATCGTGTACTCCCAGCACACCGACGACGCGACCGCGATCAAGTGCGTCGATCTCGGCGCGCTCGCCTACCTGACCAAGCGCGAGGGCCCCGACCACCTGGTGCCCGCCATCCGGGCGGCCGCGCGGGGCGAGCCCTACACCGCGCCGTCGTTGTCCGGTGCGCTCATCGCCGACGACGCCCCCGGCCGGCCGCGCCTGTCCCAGCGCGAGACCGAGGTGCTGCGGGCGTGGTTCGTGGCCTCGTCCAAGGAGCTCGTCGCCGCGAAGCTCAACATCACCGTCAAGACCGTCGACACCTACATCGCGCGCGTACGGGTGAAATACGCCAACGTGGGGCGGGCCGCCCGCACCAAGAGCGAGCTCGTCGGCCGCGCCCTCGACGACGGGCTCATCACGCTCGCCGAGCTCAACGAGACGGCGACTTCGTTGTAGGGCGTTCACCGGACACCAGTGCGGTCCGCGCCTTCCTAGACTTGCCGGCAGTAGCGGCCATGCCGCGCGGCACCCTCCACGATGGGGCGGCGGGTTGTCCGCGTCACTCGAGTACGGAAGGCCACAGGAAGGTTCCTGGTTTGCCGTTGATGCTCAGGACGGGCGCGTTCACGATGGTCCGCGGACCGCGCGGGGGCTCGTGGGGGAGCGATCGAGCGGCGCCGCCCGACGCCGGCGGCTCCGGGGGGCCCGCTGGCGGGCGGGACCCGTTCGTGTCCGGGCAGAGCGTGCGTGGGGCCACGTTCCCCGCGATCGGCTGAGGAGTTCCGCCGGGCGGGACGACCGCGGGCACGGCCCGTCCTGCTCTTCCCGGCGCAGGTCTCCTTCCTCATCCGCGGCACCACGGAGTCTCGCGTCGGTCGTCCACTGTGACAGGGGAAGCTCAAATGGGACTGCAGATCAAGTTTCTCGGGCCATGGGAGGTCACGGCGAACGGCGAGCCGGTGAAGCTGACCGGGTTGCGGCGGGTGGGGGTGCTGGCGCGGCTGGCGCTGAACGCCGGGCGGGCGGTCCCGGCCGAGCGGATCCTCGCCGACGTGTGGGATCAGAGCACGGTGACGACGGCTGGCAAGCAGTTGCACATCGTGGTGTCCAAGCTGCGCGGCCTCCTCGCGCCGTACCAGGACGACGAGATCATCGCGACCGTCCCCGGCGGCTACCAGCTCAACCTCGCCCGTGAGGGTGTCGACGCCCACTTGTTCACGCTCATGACCGGCCAGGCGCGGGCCGCGCGGGCCCGGGGCGAGATCGCGGCGGCGGACGAGCTGTTCCGGCGGGCTCTGGCGTTGTGGCGGGGCAACGCGCTGGAGGGCATGACCGGCTCATGGGCGCAGGCCGCGTGCGCCCGCCTGGAGGAGGAGCGCCTGACCGCGCTGGAGGACCACATCGACCTGCGGCTGGAGTCCGGCGACCATCACGCGGTGGTGCCGGTGCTCACCGCTCATGCCGAGGCGTACCCGCTGCGTGAGCGGCCTCGCGCCCAGCTGATGCTGGCGATGTACCGGGCCTCCCGGCCGTGCGAGGCCCTTGAGGTGTACCAGGGGACGCGCCGCGTCATGGTCGACGAGCTGGGCATCGAGCCAGGGGCGGTGCTGCGCCGCATGCAGCAGGCGGTGCTCAGGCGCGACCCCGCGCTCGACCTGGGCCCCCCGGCGCAGCGCGCCACGCTCACGAGGGCCGCACTCCCGAACGAGCTCCCCGCCGACACCCGGGCGTTCACCGCCCGCGCCACGGAGATCGCCTGGCTGCGCGGGACGCTCGCCGACGCCGTGCCGGGGCTGCCGTCCGTCGCGGCGATCCACGGTGCCGGCGGGGCCGGCAAGTCCGCGCTGGCCGTGCACGCGGCACACGGCGTCGCCGAGCGGTTCGCCGACGGCGTCCTCTACGTCGACCTGCGTGCCGCCACCGCCGGGCGCACGCCGCTGACGCCGTACGAGGCCCTGAGCCGGCTGCTGCGCTCCCTCGGGGAGGACGGCGCCGCCGTACCGTCCACCCTGGACGCGGCCGCCGCTCGCTACCGCTGCCTGACCTCGACCCGCGACCTGCTCGTCGTCCTCGACGACGCGCTCGACGCCGACCAGGTCAGGCAGCTCATCCCCGCGGGGTCCAAGTGCGCAGTCGTGATCACCAGCCGGCAGGTCATGACCTCGCTCACCAGTGCGAGCCGGCTGGACCTGACCGGGCTCGCCGACGCCGACGCCACCGCGCTGCTCGCCCGCATCGTGGACCCCGTGAGAGTCGCCGCCGAGCCGGAGGCGGCTCAGCGGATCGTCCGGCTCTGCGGTGGACTGCCCCTCGCGCTCCGCATCTCGGCGGCGCGCCTGGCCGCCCGGCCCGACCGGCGGTTGTCCTCGCTGGCCGAGCAGCTCGCCGACGACACGCGCCGCCTCGACGTTCTCGAACACGCCGACCTGGCGATCCGCACCAGCATCGCGGCCGGCCTCCAGCACCTGCGCGAAGAGCCCGACGCCGTGCACGCCTTCCACCTGCTGGGGCTCATGGGCACCGGCACCCACACGGCGGCCGCCACGTCCGCTGTCGCCGGCTGGCCCGAGCCGCGCGCGGAGGCCGCGCTCAACCGTCTCATGGACGCCCGCCTGCTCGAACGCGCCGGGTTCCGCCGCTACCGGATGCCCGACCTGGTCCGCCTCTACGCGCGCGAGCAGGCCGCACGCCACATGCCGGAGCCCGTACGCGTCGCCGCCGTCCGGCAGGCGTTCCACCACCACCTGACCAGAACGCATGACCCGATCGTGCACCGCCGCAACCCGGCAGACCGGGCGGTCGCCCGGCCGCCGGCCGCCCTCCCGCGCCGCCTCGCCGTCCACTGATCCCCGTCGGAAGACCACCGAGCTCCCCCGGCCCCGGCGTATCCCTGCGCGCCCATGACTTACGTGAACATAATGAGTGAGGTTTGTTGTCATCCACGTGAGGGGATGGGTCTCCCTTCACATGTGAGCGTGAGGAGCTTGGGGTGCAAGACATTCTGTCCGCGATCTCGGACTTCGTCTGGGGGCCGTTCCTGCTGATCCCCCTGCTCCTGCTGACCGGCCTCTACCTCACGATCGTGCTGCGCGGCCTGCAGTTCCACAAACTCATCTACGCCCTGTGGCTCGCGCTCATCCGGCGCAAGGACGTCGAGGGCGTGGGCGACATCTCCCACTACCAGGCCCTGTCGACGGCCCTGGCGGCCACCGTGGGCGTCGGCAACATCGCGGGCGTCGCGACGGCCATCCACCTCGGCGGCCCTGGCGCCCTCTTCTGGATGTGGGTGACCGGGCTGGTCGGCATGGCGACGAAATACTCCGAGGCGTTCCTCGGCGTGCGCTTCCGCCGTACCGACGCCAAGGGCGAGCAGTCCGGCGGCCCGATGTTCTACCTGACCTACGGGGTGGGCGGGAAGTTCGGCGCGACCCTGGGCGTGCTGTTCGCCGTCTTCGGCGCGCTCGCGGCGTTCGGCATCGGCAACATGGTGCAGTCCAACAGCGTGGCCGACGCGGTCAACTCGCAGTGGGGTGTCCCCATGTGGCTGACCGGTGCGATCATCACGGTGCTCGCCGCGGTCGTCATCCTGGGCGGCATCAAGAGCATCGGCGCGGTCACCAGCGCCTTCGTCCCCGCTATGATCGTCTTCTACATCATCGGCGCCCTGTGGATCATCGTCGCCAACATCGGCAACCTGCCCGGGGCGCTGGCCCTCGTCTTCACCGACGCGTTCACCGGCACCGCGGCCACCGGCGGGTTCGCCGGCGCGGGCATCCTGCTGGCCATCCGCTACGGCGTGGCCCGCGGCATCTTCTCCAACGAGTCGGGCCTCGGCACCGGCGGCATCGCAGCGGCGGCGGCCAAGACGAACGAGCCGGTGCGGCAGGCGCTCGTGTCGATGACCCAGACGTTCATCGACACGCTGGTCGTGGTCAGCATGACCGGCCTGTCCATCATCATCACCGGCGTCTGGCGCAGCGGCGAGACCGGAGCGCCGCTCACCACCTCGGCCTTCAGCCACGGGCTGCCCGGCCAGTGGGGCGGCATCGTCGTGACGGTCGGCCTGGTCTTCTTCGCGTTCTCCACGTTGCTCGGCTGGGCCTACTACGGCGAGCGCTGCATGGACCGGCTCTTCGGCAGGGGAGCGGTGGTGCCGTACCGGTTGTTGTTCATCGTGCTGATCTTCGTCGGCACGGTGCTGGAGCTGCAGACCGTGTGGACGTTCTCCGACATCATGAACGGTCTCATGGCGCTGCCCAACCTCATCGGCCTGCTCCTGCTCTCCGGGCTCGTCGTCCGGGAGACCCGCGCCTACTTCAACCGTCCCGACTGGGAGAAGATGGCCACCGTCGACCCACGGTGATCACGTGTGCGCATTGTCGGGACGTCTGCCAGGATGCGTACGTGACCGATCTCGAACTGAAGTCCGATCTGCGGCGCTACCTGCAGGCCGCGCGTGAGGCCCTGGTGTGGAAGCTCGACAACCTCTCCGACTACGACGTCCGTCGCCCGCTGACGCCCACCGGCACCAACCTGCTGGGGGTGGTCAAGCACGTCGCCGGCGTGGAGGCGGGCTACCTCGGCGACGTCTTCGGCAGGCCGTTCCCGGAGGCGCTGCCGTGGATGGCGGAGGATGCCGAGCCCAACGCCGACATGTGGGCGACCGCTGACGAGTCGCGCGAGGACATCGTGCGCCTCTATCACCGGGTGTGGGCCCATTCCGACGCGACGATCGACGCGCTGGCGCTCGACGCGGCCGGCGAGGTGCCGTGGTGGGCGGAGGGGCGTCGCCGGGTGACGCTGCACCGGATCGTCACGCACATGATCGTCGAGACCAACCGGCACGCCGGGCACGCCGACATCGTCCGCGAGCTCATCGACGGGGCCGCCGGGATGCAACGGGGCAACGACAACCTGCCGCAGGGCGACCAGGCGTGGTGGGAGGCCTACCGCGGCCGGCTGGAGCAGGTGGCGCAGGAAGCGGGTCAGCGGTCCGCCAGGTGAGGTGATCGGCGAGCCGCGCGACCAGCCGGATCGGTGCCCACGTGACCATGGTGACCGGGCCCCGCCTGCTCGCCGTGCTCGCCGGCGTTCAGAGCCACAGCCACAGCGCGAGCGCGGCGGCGGCGACGAGGACGACCGAGGCGCCGGCGAGGGCCTTTCCGAGCGTGGAAGCCGGTGCCAGCCGGCCCAGGCCGGCGCGTCGGCGGTATCGCGCCATCCGGCCGTCGCCGGCGTCGTCCCGCGAGAGCATCCGGTCGAGGCCGGCCTTGACGGCGTCGGCGACGGGAGTCCCGGTCACGCCCAGCTCACGCATCGTGCCGCCGGCCATGGTGTGGAGCAGGGCCGGGGCCGTTTCCGGCGCACCGAGGGTCATGATCGCGAGCAGGAACGTCCGGGGAGGGCTGTCCAGGTCCGCCAGGATCTCCTTGATGTCGGCCGACGTCAGATAGCGGCGGTGGCCCACCCAGAGCACGTCCTGGTAACGGAGCACGCTCTCCTCGGCTGCGCAGATGGAGCTGATCGCCTCGATGAGGTAGCGGTTGCGTGCCAGCGCGTACCTGACGGCCTCCATGCCCCGCGGATCCGTGGGCAGCGCGCGGCGGTCCGCCTCGGTGATCACTATTTCCAGCACCTTGCGGTTGCGGGACCGGACGGCGACGTGGCACAGCTCGTCCTCCGACATGACGGCGAGCACCTTGTGCAGGTGCTCGGAGCCCTGGAGGTAGGCGATGAGCAACCTGCCCGACGGAGCGCTCACGGGCAGGAGCTTGCTCATCGCGGCGAGCAGCGCCGGGGAGAGGCCGTGCTCCAGGCGGCGCTGGCCGCCCAGATCGACCAGCATCTCCTCGACGTCGGCCGCGTGCATCGGCGGCACGTACAGCAGCCGCAGCAGGATCTCGAAGAAGTCGCGCACGACGGCGGAACCGCTCAGCCTCTCCGGCGGGCGGATCGGGTTCGCCCTGATGAACACGCGGTAGGTCTTGCGGTCCTGCTCGGTCACCCGGCCGCGAGCCCGCTCCGCCAGCTGCGCGTTGAGCGCGCCGAGCCGCTGCTCCTCGGCGTGCGCGATGCTCTCACGGCACTGGTGCAGCAGCTGCTCCACCGAGGGCCTCGGCTGGCGTACGACGGACTGCCCGCCGTACGCCGTGACCCGGTCGGAGGCGCGGCCACGGAGCAGCCTGGACGCCGCCGCGCGGTGGGACACGTCGTCGAAGTCGCGCGGCTCCACCATGGTGCCGAGCCACCCCACCAGGTCGCAGAGGTCGTCACCCTGATAACGCTCGAGTTCCTTCTCGTAGAGCAGCGCCTGGGGAGGGAACGACGCCGGCCGGTCATCCGCCTCCCAGGGCAGCTCCCACGCGCCGTGGGTGGGCGGCACCTCGGCGAAGGAGAGGCGGATCCGGTGCCGGGAGGCGCTGTTGGTCCAGGTCGAGACCGCCAGCGTGTGGCGGAACCCGTACGGGAGGAGTGCGGCCACGGCGTCGAGGAAGTCCAGCCGCCGGTCCGGCGAGAGGCGGCCGGCCCGCACCACGCAGACGGGCCGCCCGGTGAGCAGGAGCGCCGCCGCCCGCCGTGCCGTGCCGTTCACCTGGCCGGCGAGGTGCCGCTCGTCGTAGGTGGCGAGGGAGAGCCGGAAGGGCGCGTCGCCGGAGAAGTCCTCCTCGGCCAGCGCTTCGTACAGGGCACGGTACGACACCGTGCTCGGCCCCGCGACGACGTCCGCCCAGCGGACGCAGACGTAGTACGTCATCGCGTACGGGCGGTGGAAGCCGTCCTGGGAGTCGGGCTCTCTCTGCAGGGACAACCCCAGCCACGGCTCCCCGTCGGGGCCCGCGGCGAAGTAGCTGGTCGCCACGCGGGGCAGGGCCTTGGGCTCCATGGTGCCGGAGGTGAACGCCTTGAGCCACATGCCGAACTCGGCGTTGGAGATCGCCCCAGCGCTGCAGCGGATCACGCTGTAGTCGTCCAGGCTCTCGGGCGTCTTGCCGAGGATCGCCCAGTGGGCGGTCAGCCGTCCCATCGTCTGCTCCCGATCGCGCCGGGCCGGAGCATCTGGCCGAGCCAGAGCACGGGCTCCATGACGTTCATGGGGCGGATGGCGCCCCGGATCGTCAGCCCTCCGCCGGCGTCGTCGATGACGTTCAGGTAGTCGTCAGGGTCGAAGCGGCCGAGATCCTCGTCGATGAACAGGCCGACCGACGACGTCACGAAGTATCTGATGCGGTCCTTGTGGAAGAACGCCTCGATCAGGTCGAGGATCATCTCCGTGTTGTGGTCGTGGGCCTCGTGGCACAGCAGCCGGAAGAAGTCGCGCACGCGGTCAGGGGGCACGTGGGGGATGCGCAGCTCGTCGGTGGGATCCCGCTCCGTGAACCCTTCCTCCATCGCGATCCTCAACACCCGCGGGTCGTCGTACTTGGTGATGCAGACCGCGATGTGGTGGGGCAGCTTGCCGTCCTCGTACTCGTCGCCGACGAGCATCCGGCCGGCGACCTCGTGCAGCGCGGCGTCCAGGTGCTTGAACGCGTCGCCCACCCTGGCCTCCCGGTCGGGGTCGAACATGTAGATCAGCCCGCGGCTTTTGACGAGGCTGTCGACCAGGGCCTTCTTGTCGATGTTCGACTCCGATTCGGCGTACAGGTCGCCTCGGAGGTCGAGGAAGTCGAGCTTGATCTTCGGTGCCTTCGCCGCACGAGCCGTCCACGGCCACCACCATCGCCGGCGTGTCTCCGCCGGGCCGATGATCATCCAGCTGTAGTGGGTGAGGGCCTCGGTCGGGGCGGGGAACGTACGCGCCTGCAGCAGCGTGTTGCGGAGTTTCGCCAGTTCTGTTCGCGATACCGCGTTTTCGCCGATGAGCCTCCAGCCGGCGTCACGGGACTTGTTCAGTGCGATGCTCAGCGCCGCCAGAAAGGCGGTCTTGCCGCTGCCCGAGGCTCCCCACATCGCGATGTCGGGCTCCCGGCCGCGCTCGGGATCGCCAGGGGCGGAGTCAGTGTCGGCCACCGCTGTCCTCACTCTGGGAGACGAAGGGAAGGGAGAGCACCCCCGCGGGCTCGGTCACCAGGCCGAGCCGGACCGCGAGCTCTTCCGCGTTGACCGCGTCCACCTGGAACAACGCGGTCGAGCCGAGCCGGCGCCAGGGGGACGTGGAGGTGGCCGGCGGACTGTCGCAGATGACCGCGCTCCTCAGGCCGTGGTGCTGCTCCATCTCGCGCAGCAGCGCCAGCCAGTCGTGCCGCGCGGGACAGGCCGGCACCCGGTCGAGGCCGGATCGAGGCGGGTGCGGGGGCCGCGCCCCGATGGTGAGCAGCGCCGTGCGTGTGCTCGCCGGCTGCCGGAGCAGCCTGGTGCGCACCTCCGCGAGCATGTCCTCGATCTGGGCGGCGTTCGGGTAGGTCGGCGTGGTGGGCCGCAGGGACTCGAGGGCGGCGCGTGCCTGCGCCGTGGACGCCGACCAGGCGGCGAGGGCTGGCCGGCTCCGGTCCGCGTGCCTGGTGTCGTAGACGTGGGTGCCGTATCCCACGACGGACACCTTGAGCTGCTGGAGGTCGGGGCAGCGTTCGGCGAGGAGGTCGATGACGTAGCCGGCCCAGTGGCTGCGGGCCTCGAACTCCTCCCTCGTGCCCGCCGTCTCGATGGCGCACACCAGGTGCGCGGGCCGGGACGCGCGCTGGAGCCGCTCCGGCAGCGTGGCCACGACCTCCTCCCACGGACGTGTGTCCGGCCGGAGCCCGGGGACCTCGGGGAAGCGGACCAGGCCGGGGCGCTCCAGCACCGCCCGCAGCGCGTGCCGCCCCGGCGGGAGCGGCGCGTGGTCGGCCGACACCAGCCCCGACGGCTGGAGCGGGCCCGACCAGGCGGAGACCGCGAGCACCATGCCGCCCGCGTCGGTGCACGTGACGGTCACGTGGGCCTCGTCGCCGGGCTGCGCGCCGGCGCCGAAAAGCCGCCGGCCCACGAGTTCGAGCCTGCCGTCCTCCGCGCGTTCCCTGGCCACGATCAGGTCGTACGTCTGGCGCAGGGGCGCGCCGGCGGTCAGCTCGCCGAGCAGCTCCCCGACCTTCACCCCCGACACCTCGACGAGCCGGGCCGACGGGCGCCACTGCCGCAGCGCACGCACCGCCGCGTCCTGCTCGTGCCCGCCGGCGGAGCGCGTGATCACCACGGGATCGGTCTCGTCGGCGGAGATCAGATCGCGGGCGATCCGGAGCATCGCGTCGAAGACCTCGTCGCCTGAAGCGGTCAGGGTGGACCACTTGGCGGAGGCTCTGCGCGTGTGGTGGGCCGTGCCGACCTCGTCGGCGCGGACCTCGAAGACACGTATGCCGGCGGCGTCGATCTCCACGACGGCCAGCCGTTCCCTGAATGAGACGACCAGATCGGCGAGCTCGCCACGCAACCCGCCCTCTGCGAAATGGTGCAAGAAATCTCCCCGCCCGTTCACGACCCTGTTCGGCGACTAATCGTGTTCAGTACCAGTGGCGATATATGTAATTGGTCATCGTTTGTCCGTTTCCTGATGGTTCGAGGCGGGCTGGTGAATGAGACTTTAGCGGCCGCATTTATCCTCTTGTTATAAGTCATCGGATACCTCCGAGGAAACCTGCGCCTTCAGGCGAGGGGAGGTGGGCCCCCGCGGGGCGAGCGGCCAAGCCGAAGAGCTTGCCCGGACGTTCGGCTGCGTCCGTCGTGAGAATCCCTTTCGCTGACGAGGGGGATGATGTCAAGGTAGTCAGTGGACTACTCACGGGATAGGTTGTGCGGCGTCCTGTCCCTTTCCCCCGGGGTGGCGTGTGGTCGGTAGATGGTTGATCGTCTTGTCGGGTGCGCGTCCGGAAGTGCTGGACACGTGCAAGGGAGAGCGCGCCAGATTCCACGGCATGGGTGGCGCCATCCTGACCACGGCCTGCGTCGCCGCCATCTCCATGACGTTCGCTCTCGCCTCGGCGCTCAAGGTGTTCCCGCCGCTCGCCGTCCTCATCGGCCTCGTCTGGGGCGTGGCGATCCTGAGCCTCGACCGGTGGCTCGTCACCTCCCTGCCGGCCCAGGGCGGACGGCGCTTCTGGCTCGCCCTGCCCCGGGTGCTCCTCGCGCTGCTGCTCGGCGCCGTCATCTCCACGCCGCTGGTCCTGCAGATCTTCAAGCCCGAGATCGACGCCGAGATCGTCGACATCCAGCAGGAGCGGACCGACGCGTTCACCCGCGCGCAGCAGGCGGGCGAGACCGGCCGGCGCATCGCCGAGCTGGAGAAGTCGGCCACGGCACTGGAAGCCGTGATCGTCTCCCGCGGCGAGAGCCCGCTCGACCCGGCCGCCGACCCCCGGGTCCAGGAGCTGACCAAGTCGCGGACGCAGGCCGTGAAGCAGCGTGACAAGGCCTACCAGGAATGGCAGTGCCAGCTGTACATCGGGCCGCCCAAGTGCGCGAAGAAGGGCCGAGGTCCTCTCGCGAAGGCGGCGGAGGAGGCGTACATCACGGCCCGCGACCGGGCGAAGGACCTCGACGGGCAGATCGAGCAGCGCAGGCGGCAGCTCACCGACACTCAGAAGGCGGGGAAGGCGAGCAGGCTGACCCAGGCGGAGCAGGACCTGCGCGCCGTGCAGACCGAGCTGGACAAACTGACCGAGCAGCAGGCCGGGCTGAGAGACGGCTTCGCCGACGAGATCAAGGGATCCGACGGCCTGATGCTGCGGCTGGAGGCGCTCAGCAGGGTCTCACGGGACAACGCCACCCTCAGCACGGCGAGGCTCCTGCTGTTCCTGTTCATCCTGCTCATCGAGTGCCTGCCGATCCTCGTCAAGCTCATGCAGCGGCCGGGCAGCTACGACACGATCCTGGCGGCGCTGGAGAAACAGGAGGTCAACGACGCCATCGACCAGATCAACGAGGCTGACAGGCGGCTCGCGCGCGGCGCCCGGCGGGACGGCGCGACCCGGCCGTACACCGTGGACGAGCCGCGCACGGACGCCTTCCACGACGCCGGCACCCCGTTCCCGCCGCCGCGGCAGGAGCACAACGCGACCAGGAGCTTCGAGGACGAGGCGCTGCGCGACCTCCGGGACGACCGCGCCCCACGGACGGCCGCGACCGGCGGGCGGGCCGAATACGCCGGGCTGAACGATGATTGGTAAGCGCGTCGCCGGCCGGTTCGTCATCGAGGCGCAACTGGGCAGCGGCGGCATGGGATGGGTCTGGCGCGGCCGTGACAACAAGCTCGACCGGGTGGTGGCGCTCAAGCAGGTGCGCGCGGACGTCGGGCGCCTGCCGGAGCTGAAGGCGCGGGCCGAACGCGAGGCGCAGGCGCTGGCCAGGATCGACCACCCCGGCATCGTCCGCGTGCACGACGTGCTCGACGCCCCCGACGGCCCGTGGATCGTGATGGACTACGTCCAGGGCACCGTGCTCGGCGCGCTCATCACAAGGGCGCCGCTGTCCGAGCCCGCCGTGGTGCGCATCGGCGCCCAGGCGCTCGACGCGCTCGCCGCCGCACACGCGGTAGGCGTGCTCCACCGCGACGTGAAGCCGGACAACATCCTGATCACCGCTTCCAGCTCGGTCGTCCTGGTCGACTTCGGGATCGCCACCATCGAGGGCCACGAGCGCATCACCATGCTCGGCCACGTGGTCGGCACCCCCGACTTCATCGCCCCCGAGCGCATACGCGGCACGCCGGTGGGCCCGGCGGCCGACCTGTGGTCGCTCGGGGCCACCCTCTACACGGCCCTGGAAGGACGCCCGCCGTTCCACAAGAGCACCGAGGAGGCCACCAGGTTCGCGATCCTCACCTCGCCCCCGGACCCCATGACCAGGGCGGTCCGGCTCAAGCCGATGCTCAACCGGCTGCTCGCCAAGAGCCCGGCCAACCGGATGACCGCCGGTGAGCTGGCACGGCAGCTGGAAGGGGCCGCCAGGGGCGATCCCGGCGCCGGACCGCGGCGGCCGTCGCGTGCTTCTACGACAACGCCACCCCGGTCTTCCCGGCCTGCCAGGAAGGAGGACGCCGCACGGGCGAACGGCGGTGTTCCCGGCAGCCAAGGCGTCTCCGATGGCAGGGGCGTCTCCGGAGGCGATGGAGGTGGCGGGGGAGCGGGCGCCGGTGTGGCGGCCGGACGAGTACGCCGGACGCTGGCGGACGTCGGCGACGCGGAACGGGGTTCGATGATCCTCACCCTGCCCCCCGACGAGGCGGCGGTGCTGCTCGCCGAGCGGTGGAAACTGTTCACGACCGCCGCGGTGGAGGAGATGTGCCGCCAGGCGGCGAAGAGCGCGACGATCCTCCAGATGTTGCTCCCGTCCCGCGCGGGCTGGCTGCTGAACCAGGTGCGCGACCCGGGCCTGGTGGCGAGGGTGGTCCTGGCGATGGGCGCCCACCACCGCGGGCTCGTTCTGGGCCAGATGCACGATCGGCATTCGGCGGCGGCCATCGAGGCGATGGCCGCCGCCGACACCCGGCAGACCGGCCTCGCCGTCGCCGCGATGCAGAAGGACCCGGCGGCTCAGGCGCTGAGCCGCCTTCCGCCTGCCACGATCGCCGGGCTGCTGGCGCAGGTTCCGCCGTCCTGCCGCGGCAGCCTGGTGCCCCTGTTGCCGTCGGGGCTTCGCGAGGAGGTGGCGCGCAGACTCGCCGGCTGAGGCGGCGAAGCGTGGTGCGACCGGAGGCCGAGGCCGTGGAGGCAGCGGCCTCCGGCCGGCGGGCTCAGCCGGGCAGGTGGTTCATGGCGGAGGGGCTGTCAGGTGGGGCCAGGTCATCCAGGAGCGCGTCGATGGGCGCGACGGCGACGTCCTCGCTGGGACGGGAGAGGAAGACGTTGACGTGGTACTCACCGTCCGCTTCCTTGCCCGTGGGGTCGAGGCCCTGCTCGGCCAGTGACCGCAGGGCGAACTTCCGCTCCAGGTCGTCGGCGAACCGCCGCTGCGGGAAAGTGGCGTTGTCCAGTTGCTCCGTGATCAGACCGTGGCGGGCGAGCGTGTCGGCCACGGGGGTGAAGTCGACCGTCCGCAGGCACAAGGCGGCGAACCATGGACGGCGGTCGGGGGAGGTGCAGTCGAGCAGGCGGTCGATCGACCGGTCGGTGATGTAGCCGATGCCGCCGGTGACCGTGATGAGGTCGGCCTCGCCGACGATCTTGGCCAGCTCGGGCGACGGGTCGTTCTGCTCCAGGTTGTCGGACGCCCCCGCGTCCAGCAGGCCCACGTTCACGGCGTATTCGACGGCTGACGAGGCGGTGTCCAGCCCGATCACCCGCGGAGCGGCCCGCCGCCGGTGGCTCCGGTAAAAGCTGCGGTCTTCGTCGGCGAGCTGTTCTGGGGCCAGGTGGGCCACCTGGTCGTCAGCGTAGTGGTCGTAGAGGTGGTCGAGCGTGAGGTCGCATTTCATCAGCGCCGCGTTCACGCCGTACGAACAACACAGGTCCACGACGGTCGGTGAGTCCACGTCGAGTGCGTCGAGCACCTTGAGGAAGACGCGCTGGCCATGGTGGGGGACGGCGTAGTCCAGGCTGCCGAGGCGGTCGAAGTACGCCCGGGGGTCTGGCCGATCGTAGATGTCGTTGAAGTCGGCCTTTTCTAGCTTCCGGTCAGTGATCTGATCGTCTGCTCGCACACTCTGCCTTTCTGGGTGGCTGTGTCACTACAGGGACAAACGACCCGTTTAACGTATCACGTGTGATAAATACCGATTTAGCGGGATTTCCGCATGGCGGAAGTCGGTGCGCAGCACGCTCCCCGCCGCCCCCGGGGCCGCCCACGCGACGGGGAGCCTTACGCGGTCGCGGGGCCGGGACGGTCCAGGCCGGCGGCGAGCTCGGCGATGGCCGCGTCGCACTGCTGACCCAGCAGGGCCGTGGCGGACGCGTGGTCCTGGTTTGCGGCCTGATCGAGCCACCTGTCCAGGACGACGTGGAGCGCCGCCAGAACGGCGGCCGCGCACACGGCCGGATAGAAACCGTCGCGGCTCGGGGAATCGACGCGTTCGGCGATCGCCTCGGCGAAGGTCTTCTCCTGGGCGGCGAGCACGGCCAGTTGCTGGGGCATCAACGATGGTTCGCGCCGGATGAGCCGCAACGCCTCCATGTGGTCGTGGCTGACGGCGTCGCTCTCGTTGAGGACGATGAGCACCGCCTCGCGGAACGCCCGCAGGACCGACTCCGTGCGTGGCCGGGCCCTGAACTGGGTGATGAGCTGCTCCGCGGCGGACGACACGGGCGCCACCATGGCCTCTTCTTTGCTGGAGAAGTAGTTGAAGAAGGTCCGCAGCGCGATGTCGGCCTCGTCGGCGATCTGCTCGACCGTGACGTTCTCGACGCCGTGGCGCAGGGCCAGCCGCACGGCGGCGTCGCGGAGCGCGGCCCTGGTGGCCTGCTTCTTGCGTTCGCGGCGGCCGGGGGCCGGCGTCGCCGCGCCGGTGCGGGCGCTCACGTCATCACGGCGCGCTTGACGCTCTCGCGGAGCAGGGCGCGACGCTGCTCGTGGGCGTCGGAGGGCTCGTCGGCGGTCGCGGCGTAGACGTTGCTGACCGGCGACCAGGCCATGGACATCGCGATGACCAGGGCCATCACGTCGAACGGGTCGCCCGGTCGTACGATCCCCGCGGCCTGGGCCCCGGCGATGGCGCGCAGTTTGTGCTCGTCGACGCGGTCGGTGTCTTCGACAAGGTGACCGGCGGGGCGCCGCTCCAGGCGCGCCCAGGTGGCCAGCCGGATGAGGTCGGGGCGGCGGAGATATTCGTCGTAGAGGCGCACGGCCCAGTCGGCGAGGTCGGTGGCGTCGATCGGGACGACGTTGGTGATCCGCTCGAGCGAGCCGAAGAAGATGGCGTCGAACAACCCTTCCTTGCTGCCGAAATAGGCGTAGAGCTGCGCCTTGTTGGTGCGTGCGGCCGCCACGATCCGCTCGATGCGCGCCCCGGCGATGCCGTGCTCGGCGAACTCCCTGGTTGCCGCGTCGAGGATGCGGCCGCGCGTCGCGGCGCCGCGGGAGGTCAGGGGCTGGTCGGCCATGGCGCGAGCTTACCAAACAGAACAGTTGGTTTGCTATGCGGGCATCCCGTATGCCAGTCTGCAATAGACCGAACAGTCTGTTTATAGGAGATCCACAGATGAGGACCACAGTGGGGTGGCGCGCGGACGGCCCCGCGACGACGCTGCGTCGGGCGTCAGTCGAACGGCGCGACCTGCGCCCTGACGACATCGCGGTACGCGTGGACCACTGCGGCGTCTGCCACACCGACCTGCACGCCGTCCGCGCCCACCGCGAGGCCGGCGCGTCCGTCGTGCCCGGCCACGAGTTCACGGGCGTGGTGACCGAGATCGGGTCCGAGGTCACCCGGTTCGCCGCCGGCGACCCCGTCGCGGTCGGCAACATCGTCGACGCGTGCGGGGAGTGCGCCATGTGCCGCGCCGGCCAGGAGAACTTCTGCCACGCGTTCCCGACCCTCACCTACGGCGGCACCGACCGCCACGACGGATCGGCCACCCTGGGCGCCTACTCGCGCGAGTACGTCGTCCGCGACCGGTTCGCCTACCGGCTCCCCGCCGGCCTCGACCCCGCCGCCGCGGCTCCGCTGCTCTGCGCCGGGATCAGCGTCTGGGAGCCGCTGAGCACGCTCGGCGTGGGGCCGGGCACCCGCGTCGCCGTGGCGGGGCTGGGCGGCCTCGGCCACCTCGCGGTCAAGCTCGCCGTGGCGCTCGGCGCCGACACCACGATCATCAGCCGGTCGGCGGGCAAGGCCGGCGACGCCCGCCGGCTCGGCGCCCACGACGTCGTCGTCTCCACGGATCCGGACCGGATGGCCGCGGCGCGGGACCGGTTCGACGTCGTCATCGACACCATCCCCGCCCCGCACGACCTCGGCCCCTATCTGCGGCTGGTGGCCATGGACGGGACTCTCAACCTCGTCGGGCACCTCGGGCAGGTCACCCTTCAGGTCATGGACCTGCTCGTCGGGCGTAAGAAGCTCAGCTCCGCGGGCAGCGGCGGCCGGCCCGCGACCGCCGCCCTGCTGGATTTCTGCGCCGAGCACGGCGTCGCCGCCGACGTCGAGCTGCTCCCCTCGGCGCGCGTGAACGAGGCACTCGACCGCCTCGAACGCAACGACGTACGCTACCGCTTCGTCCTCGACATGTCTGACCTGTCCTGAACGCCGGGCGCCACACGGCGGCGCCCTCCGCGTAAGGGCAGGCGGCCGGGTGGCCGCGGTCGACCGCAGGCTCTTCGTGGAGAGGGACGAAAGTGGCCGCCTAGTTCGTCCGATCGGATGAACTCCTGCGCGACCTCGGCCTGCGCGACCTCGGCCTGCGCGACCTCGGCGTGCTCGCCGACGGCGTTCCCGCAGGGCGCCTGCCCGGCCGGGAACTGCGCCGCCGGCGCTGAGACGACAGGAGAAACGTGTGAAGCAACAGGTGGAGCAGGTCCTCGGCGCGATCGGAGCGCGGGCCTGGGCGCACGCCGTCGATCTCGACAGCGGCGAGGAGATCGGGTACGGCGAGGACGAGCTCGTGGTGCTCGCGAGCGTCTTCAAGATCCCGGTGCTGGTGGAGGTGTTCCGGCGGTTCGGCGACGGGCGGCTCGACCCCGCGGAACGGATCGACGTCCCCGTCGAGGGGCGCTCGGCAGGACCTACCGGGCTGTCCGTGATGGCCGACCCGATCGAGCTCTCGCTGCGCGACCTCGCCTACTGGATGATGAGCGTCAGCGACAACGCCGCCACGGACATCCTCGTCGGCCTTCTCGGCACCGAGGCGATCAACGCCACCCTGCGCGAGCTCGGCCTGACCACGACCCGGGTCGACGGCACGTGCGACGACATCTACCAGAGCATCTACGAGGACGTGCCGGACGACGAGGCCGACCCCGAGGTGTGGCGCGCCGCCCGCGCGGTGGATCCGGAACGGGCCCTGCAGGCAGGCACCCCCCGCGAGATCACCCGGCTGCTCGCCGCCATCTGGAACGACGAGGCGGCGCCCCCCGCGCAGTGCGCCGAGATGCGCCGCATCCTCAGCCTGCAGGCCTGGCCGCACCGCCTGCGCTCCGGGTTCACCGAGCCCGGCATGCAGGTGAGCGCCAAGACGGGCACCCTGCGCTTCTGGCGCAACGAGGTCGGCGTCGTCGAGTTCGGCGGGCGCCGGTACGCCGTCGCCGTCTTCGTACGGTCCGGCAGCCACGAATACCGCATCCCCGCCGCGGACGCCTGCGTCGGCACGGTGGGCAGGCTGGCCGTCGACCACCTGCGCGGAGCCGAGACCCGCCTGAGGCCGGGGGTCGCCGCCAGGGCGGCGACCCCCGGCGAGATCCGCGACCACGCGCGCGAGCTCGGCGCCGACATCTGGCTGCACGCGCGGGACCTGGCAAGCGGGATGACGGTGGGCGTCGGGGAGACCACCCCGGTGGTCACCGCGTCGGTGCTCAAGGTGCCGGTCGCCCTCGAACTGGCCCGCCAGTCGGTGGCCGGCGCGATCGACCTCTCCGAGCGGGTCACCGTGCCGCCGGGCGGTGTGCCGTCACCGTACGGTCTGTCGGTGCACCGCGACCACGCCGTCGTGTCGTACCGCGATCTCGCCCATCTGATGATCGTGATCAGCGACAACGTGGCCACCGACCTCGTCATCGACCGGGTCGGCAAGGACCGGGTGGCGGCGCTGCTCGCCGAGCTCGGTCTCACCGCGACGGCCGTGCCGCAGAACTGCGCGGAGATCCTGGCCTCCCTCGCGGAGGACCTCGGGATCGGCTACCGCGACGACGAGCGGGAACTGGCCGAGGTGCCGCTGGAGAGCCTCCAGGCGCTGCGGGCGCTGGTGCCCGAGGAGACCTGCAGGACGACGCCCGAGGAGATCACCCGGTTGCTGGCCGGGATCTGGCGCGACGAGGCGGCCGCGCCCGAGGCCTGCGCGCTGGTCCGCGGCTGGATGGGCGACCAGATCTGGCCACACCGGCTGACCAGCGGGTTCCCCGGAGACGGCATCGTGATCAGCGGCAAGACGGGCACCCTCCCGCTGGTCCGCAACGAGGTCGGTGTGGTCGAGTTCGCCGACGGCGGCACGTGCGCCGTGGGCGTCTTCACCCGTGCCGACGACCCCGCACCCAACGCCCCCCACCTCGACGCGCTGATCGGCTGGGCGGCGGCCAACGCCGTCGCCCAGTTGCGCGGCGAGCGTCCCTGACCTGGCATCCGGCCTCTGGGTGAGGCCGGGTCAGTCCCATCGGAAGAACGCGGCCGAGACGGCGCCGCCGACGAGGACCGTCACGGACAGACTCATCAGATGGAGGGGCTCGATGGGGGTGCCCGCCCAGGCGTCCGACAGGACCTCGACGGTGGCGCCGAACGGGAGCCATTCGCCCGCCGTCGCCAGCGCCTCGGGAAGGGTCTCACGGCTGCCGAACAGCCCGCCGAGGGCGCCGATGCCGAAGAAGGCGACGAGCCCGATCGCCACGGCCGAGTTCGGCGTCGGGGCGACGGCGGCCACGATCATGCCGACGGCGTACATCGCCGCGGTCGCGAGCAGGAGAAGGCCGAGCGCCGTGACGAGACGCACGGGGAGGTTGGCGTCGAACACGAGCACGGCCACGGCGAGCGCCACCCCGATGCCGATGATCGTCTGCAGCGCGCTCACCACCGCCTGGGCGATCAACACCATGGCCGGCGAGGCAGGCGTGACCGACAGGCGGCGCAGGATCCCGGCACGCCGGTAGTACGCCAGGAAGCTGGGCATGTTGACGACGCCGATGGTGGCGATGACGATGGTCAGCACCAGGGGCAGGACGTAGACGTCCAGCACGGTGCGGCCGTTCACCACCACCTCGTCGCCGGCCGCCGAGGCGTTCATCACGAGGATCAGCAGCGGCAGCCCGATGGGCACGACGAGGCCGGCCGTGTCACGGACGACCATCTTGGCCTCGCACCGGACGAGTGTCAGCCAGGATCCCAGGCCGGGACGGCGGGTGTCGACGGTCATGAGGTCTCCTCCGGCCGTGATCCCGTAAGGGTGACGAACGCGTCGTCGAGGTTCGCGGCTCCCGTCCGGGCGACCAGTCCGGCGGGCGTGTCGAGCGCCACGAGGCGGCCGGCGTCGAGGAGGGCCACCCGATCGCAGAGCCGCTCCACCTCCTCCATCGCGTGACTCACGAGCAGAACCGTGACCCGCTCGTCGCGCAGCCGCTCGACCGCGGCCCACATCCGCCGGCGCGTACGCGGGTCCAGCCCGGTCGTGAGCTCGTCGAGGATCACGACGCGGGGCCGCCCGACGAGGGCCACGGCGATGGAGAGCCGCTGCTGCTGGCCGCCGGAGAGCTTCTCGAAGCGGGTCGTACGCCGGTCGGTCAGCTCGACGAGCTCCAGGACCTCCTCGACGGGTCTCGGATGCGGGTAGAAGCTGTGGAACAAGCCGATGAGCTCGGAGACCGTCAGCGCGTGGTGGAGCTGGGCCTCCTGGAGCTGCACCCCCAGCACCTGGCGGAGCCTCGCGCGATCGCGCCCAGGATCGAGGCCGAGCACCCGGACACGTCCGCTGTCAGGCGTCCGCAGCCCGGCGATCATCTCCACCGTGGTGGTCTTGCCGGCCCCGTTGCCGCCGAGGATGCCGAGGATCTCGCCCGTCCGGACGCGCAGGCTCACATCGTCGACCGCCACCGTGCCGCCGTAGCGTTTGCGGAGGTTCGCGGCGTCCACCGCTGTGTCCGTCATATCTGTCTCTTCCATGCGGCGACGTTAGGCGGGCCCGGTGGGCGCGCGCCTGTGCCGAAGGTCAGGGCCCGCGCCCATGACTTTCGGCACCCCAGGACGGAGGCGGGCCCGCGTTAGGGTGAGGCCATGCGTCGACTCGGGCCGGAGGAGTGGTCGGGGCTGGCGATGTTCGTCGTGTCGGTCGTGGCCGGCGGTCCGGTCCTGGTCGGCGCGGCCGCGACGGCCATTCCCCGGGTCTTGTGGATCGTGTTGTTCGCGGTGTTCATCGTGGCCGTCCTCGTCGCCGGCGGCTCGGGCCGTCCGCGGCCGGTCCGGCACGTGGCGTTCGCGGTGGCGGTCGTGGCGGCGTGGGCCGTGGTGGTGTCCGCGCCGCAATGGAACCTCCTGCCGATCCTGCTGGTGATCGTCGCCGCGATGAGCGTCCATGTCGTGCCCCCGTGGGCCGGCTTCGTCGTGGTGGGGCTCAACACCGTGGTGCTCACCTTGACCGCGGCATGGCGCTCCATGGACGCCGCGGAGACGGCCCTCGGCATCGGCTTCTACGTGCTCATCCAGGCGGCTACGCTGCTGAGCTCGCTGGTGACCATGCGGGAGCAGCACATGCGGCGTGAGCTGACCGAGGCGCACGTCGGGCTCCAGGCGGCGAGCGTGCTGCTGTCGGAGTCGGCGCGCACCGCCGAACGGCTCCGGATCTCCCGCGATCTGCACGACCTCATCGGCCACCAGCTGACCGTGCTCACCCTGGAGCTGGAGGCGGCGCGTCACCGCGACGGGCAGCGGGCCAGGGAGCACGTCGAGCGGGCCAACCGGGTGGCGCGCGACCTGCTGGGCGACGTACGCGCCACCGTCGGCCGGCTGCGCACCGAGTCGTCCGACCTCACGGAGGCTCTGCGGCAGGTCGTGCGTGATCTGCCGGGCCTCGAGGTGTCGATCGAGGTCGCGCCCGAGGTGCAGGCAGGTGAGGAGCAGATCGCGGCGCTCGTACGGGCCGTGCAGGAGATCGTCACCAACACGATCAGGCATGCCGGCGCCCGCGAACTCTGGATCGAGGTCGAGCCCGACGGCGACGCGGTGCGGCTGACCGCCGTGGACGACGGTCGTGGCGCGGCCGATCCGGTGCTCGGCAACGGGCTGCGCGGGCTGGTCGAGCGGTTCGAGGCGCTCGGCGGCGAGGTCAGCATCGATGGCCGGAGCGGGTTCCGGGTCACGGCTCAGGTGCCGGCGTCGTGACCCGGGTCGTGGTGGTCGACGACCAGACGCTCGTCCGTCAGGGGATCCGCAGCCTGCTGGAGGTCGCCGGCGTCGAGGTGGCCGGCGAGGCCGACGACGGGCTGGCGGCGATCGAGGTCATCGTCGCGGCCGGGCCGGACGTGGTGTTGCTGGATCTGAGAATGCCACGGTACGACGGGATCTGGACACTCGAACGCCTCCGTGAGCGAGGCATCGAGACGCCGGTCCTCGTGCTGACGACCTTCAACGACGACACGCTCGTGTTGCAGGCGCTCCGGGCGGGCGCGCGCGGCTACCTGCTCAAGGACGTGACCTTGGAGCAGCTGACCAGGGCGGTGCGCACCCTGGCCGACGGCGGCACACTTGTCGCGCCGTCGATCACCGACCGGCTGCTGCGCGCGATCCGCTCCGGCCCCCCACCGGCCGGCGGCGACGCGGCGCCGGCGCAGGAGCTCACCGAGCGCGAGCTCGAAGTGTTGCGGCTGGTGGCCGAGGGCTACGCCAACCGTGAGATCGCCAGGGCGTTGTTCCTGGCCGAGGGCACGGTGAAGAACCACGTGTCCGCGATCCTGCTCAAGCTCGACGCCCGCGATCGCACCAACGCCGTGTTGCGCGCCCTGCACGAAGGCATCCTGCGCTGACGGGTTGTCGGTGACCGATCTCGGCACATGATCGCGACAAAAAGAAATAAATCAGGCGCGTTGTGAGATTGGGGTCTTGACCTCTGCGTGGGCCGTCTCGTACTTTCCTTGTACTCCAAATATATCGAGGGTATACGGATGACCTTGACCGGACGGACAAAGACTGAGCAGGCGTACCACGTGCTGCGAAGGGCGATCGTCACGGGCGACCTCGTCGAGGATCTGCCCCTGGACGACGCGATGCTCTCGACCCGCTACGGGTTCGGGCGCACCCCCATCAGGGAGGCGCTCAAAAAGCTGGCCGACGAGCAGTTCATCAACTACCCGCCGCACCGCACCCCTTACGTGCGCGGGATCCGGGTCAGGGATCTGTCCAGGCTGTACGAGGCGCGCCACCTCCTGGAGGAGCCGGTGGCGCGGCTGGCGGCCAGGCGCGCCACCCCCGCGCAGCTCGACGAGCTGGAACGGATCTGCGATCGCATCGACGACGAGATCGCGGCCAGCCAGCCGTACGGGGCCATCGAGTACGACCACCAGTTCCACCTGGAGATCGCGAAGTCGACCGACAACCCGTTCCTGGCCGAAGCGGTGAACCGGCTCAACTGCGGATCTCTGCGGATCTGGTATCTGGCCCACAGCACGCTCGGCATGGAGAACACCAACGAGGACCACCGGGCGATCCAGGCCGCGCTCAAGGAGAAGGATCCGGACAAGTCAGAGGCACTGGTGCGGCAGCACATCGACAAGTCGTACGCACGGCAGATGGCGCTGCAGCAGCTCGACCCCGTGATCCCCGCTCCGTCGCCGGCCTCGTCGCCGCAAGGAGAACCACCATGAAGTTGAAGCCGCTGGCCGGCGGGCTGCTCGCTATCACGCTGGCCACGGTGGCGGGCTGTTCCGGTAGCTCCAGCACCCCCACCAACGACGCGCCCGACTCAGGAACCATCACCGTCAAGGGATATTCGGGAATCTTCGAGGACGTCTTCAAGACGTCCGTCATCGAGCCGTTCCAGAAGAAGCACCCGAAGATCAAGGTCAACTTCGTAGGCTCGGCCAACTCCGCCGAGAACCTGGCGTCACTGCGCGCCGCGAGGAACAGTCCGGACACCGACGTCTCCATCATGGACGTCTCCACCTCCGGCACCGGCAACAAGTCCGAGGTGTTCCAGCCGCTCGACCCGGCCAAGGTGCCGAACATGAAGGACATCGACCCCCGGGGCAAGGTCGAGGGCAACTTCGGCCCCGCGCTGACGTTCGACAGCCTCGTCCTCCTCTACAACGACTCCGTCACCCCCGCCCCCACCACGTGGGACGCCCTGTGGGACCCCAAGTACAAGGGCAAGGTCGTGGTGCCGGCACAGCCCGACATCCAGGGCACCGGCCTCATGCTCATCGAGAACGCCAAGGCGGGCGGCGACTACACCAAGTCCGTCGACCAGGGCATCGCCCGGCTCAAGCAGCTGGCGCCGAACGTGCAGACATGGGCGCCGCAGCCCGACTCGTACACGCTCGTGCAGTCGGGGACCGCGGCGCTGGCCGTCGGCTGGAACGCCCGCGGCCAGTACTACGCCGACGAGAGCAAGGGCAAGCTGAAAGTGGCCATCGTGGACGAGCAGACCATCTTCCAGATCAACACCATCAACCTGGTGAAGGACTCGCCGTCCCCGGCCGCCGCGCAGACGTTCATCAACTACACGCTGAGCCCCGAGTCGCAGGAGGCCTTCACCGAGGCCATGTTCTACGCGCCCACCAACACCAAGGCGAAGCCGAGCGAGGAGGCGCTGAAGCGCACCTCGCTCGACCCGGCGAAGACCGCCGAGATCCTGCAGGTCGACTGGACACAGGTGGCCGCCAACCGCGAGAAGTGGACGCAGTTGTGGCGCCGCGAGATCCTGGCGAACTGAGGCGGCGCGATGTCCTTCCTCCAGCTCGACGACATCGTCAAGACATATCCCGGGACGGAGCGCCCCAGCGTCGCGGACTTCACGCTCGGCATCGACCGGGGCGAGTTCGTCTCCCTGCTGGGCCCTTCCGGGTGCGGTAAGACGACGACCCTGCGGATGATCGCCGGTCTCATCGAGGCGACCTCGGGCCGCATCCACCTGGACGGCAAGGAACTGACCAGGACCCCCGTCCACCAGCGCGGCATGGGCCTGGTCTTCCAGAACTACGCGCTCTTCCCCCACCTGAACGTCGCGCGCAACGTCGCCTTCGGCCTGGAGATGCGCCGCACCTCCAAGGCGGAGGCCAAGCGACGGGTCGAGGAGGCGCTCGACCTGGTCAGGCTGGGTCATCTGAGCGGCCGCCGCATCAAGCAGCTCTCCGGTGGCCAGCAGCAGCGGGTGGCGCTCGCCCGTGCCCTGGTCATCGAGCCGTCGGTGCTGCTGCTCGACGAGCCGCTGTCCAACCTGGACGCCAAACTGCGCGACACCATGCGCGAGGAGATCCGGTCGATCCAGCGCAAGCTGGGCATCACCACCGTCTTCGTCACCCACGACCAGGACGAGGCGCTGGCCGTGTCCGACCGCATCGTCGTCATGTCGGAGGGCGTCATCGAGCAGGTCGGCACGCCCGAGCAGATCTACGAGCATCCCGCCAACCGGTTCGTCGCCAATTTCATCGGCCGCGCCAACCTCTTCGACGCCGAGATCACGCACACCGCGAACGGCGTCGCGGAGCTCGACGTGGCCGGGCTCGGGCAGCTGCGGGCCGTGGACGACCACGGCGCGAAGGGGCCCGCGACGGTGCTGGTCCGCCCGCACCGCATGCAGGTGAGCAAGGCTGCGGCCGACGACGCCCACGGCACGGTCGAGACGGTCGTCTACGTGGGCGACTCCATCGAGTACGACGTGCGGGTCGGGGACGCCACCGTGTCCGTCCAGTCGGTGGCCGGCGCGGCGGAGCGTCTCGAACGCGGCGCTAGCGTGCGGCTGTCCTGGCAGACCGAGGACGCCCTGGTACTGACATGAGTGCGAAGACCCGCTCCGCCCGGCTGACCGTGCTGGGCCTGACGGTGCCCGGGCTGCTCGGCCTGGCCGTCTCCTTCGTGCTGCCGCTGGCCTGGCTCCTGCGGATGAGCTTCAACCGCGGGGACTCCACCGGGTTCATCGAGGAGACGTTCACCCTCGACTCGTACGCGCAGTTCGTCGGGGACTCCTACTACTGGGACATGGCGTGGGAGACCACGCTGCTGGGCCTAGGCGTCACGGTGCTGACGATCCTGGTGTCGTATCCGATCGCGTTGTTCCTGGTCAGGACCGAGTCCAGGTTTAAGGGCATCCTGGTGGCGCTGGCCGTCGCGCCGCTGCTGACGAGCTCGGTCGTCCGTACGTACGGCTGGCTCGTCCTGCTCGGCAACCAGGGTGTGGTGAACCAGGCGCTCATGGGCGCGGGTTTGGTCGACCAGCCGCTCGCGCTGATCAACAACCGGCTCGGCGTGTACATCGCGCTCGTCGAGATCATGATGCCGTACATGATCCTCTGCCTGCTCGCGGGCTTCGGCCGGTTCAACCCCGAGCTCGAGCACGCGGCGCAGAGCCTCGGAGCCAACCGCTGGCGCACCTTCTGGCGGATCGTGTGGCCGCTCAGCATGCCCGGGGTGCTGACCGGGGCGCTGCTGGTGTTCGTGCTGACGATCAGCTCGTTCGTCACGCCGCGGCTGGTGGGCGGCGGGAAGGTCTTCTACCTGGCGACCGAGATCTACGACCAGGCGACGGCGACGCTCAACTGGCCGTTCGCCGCGGCGATCGCGTTCATCCTGCTCGCGCTCTTCGCCGTCGTCATCGTCATCTACCAGCGGGCGCTGCGGCGCATCGAGGCCCAGTAGGGGGGCGGCGTGACATCCAAGCTCAAGGGCTGGCCGACCAGGGTGGTCGTGACCCTGCTGTACCTGTTCCTCCTGGCGCCCATCCTCATGGTGGTGATCATCTCGTTCGACGCGCAGTCGACGATGTCCTTCCCGCCGCAGGGCTTCACCTTCCAGTGGTACGAGCGCCTGGCCCAGAACGCGGAGTTCATCCAGGGGTTCCAGGTGAGCGCCGTGGTGGGCGCGGGGGTGGCGTTGCTGGCCCTGCTGATCGGGGTGCCCGTCGCGGTAGCCCTGACCAGGCACGATTTCCGGTTCCGCGAGACCATGTCCGGATTTTTCCTGTCACCGCTGATGGTGCCGGCGATCGTCCTCGGGCTCGCGCTGCTGCTGGTCCTCGCCCCATTCAAGATCACCGGCACGTACGGCGGGCTCATCGTGGCCCACCTGGCCATCACGGTGCCCTACGTCGTCAGGACCACCTCGATGAGCCTGATGACCATGAACCGGTCCTGCGAGGAGGCCGCCCGCACCCTCGGAGCGTCCCCCTGGCGCACGTTCACCCGCGTGACCCTGCCGCTCATCGCCCCCGGGGTGCTGGCCGGCGGCGTGATCGCCTTTCTCATCTCCTTCGACGAGGCGGTGATCTCCCTCTTCGTCGTCGGGCCGCAGGCCACCACCCTGCCCGTCGAGATCTTCCACTACGTGGAGAGCCGGACCGATCCGCAGATCGCGGCGCTGTCGGTCGTGCTGATCGCCATCAGCGTGTTGTTCATGGTGATCATCGAACGGGCGGCCGGCCTGAAGAAGGTCCTCCGCTAGGGCCTCAGCAGATACCAGTTATCGGGAGTTGTTTCATGTTCGTCCGTCATCCGTCCGCCCCCTCGATCGATCCCCGCATCGCCGAGGCCCTGAGCCAGGTCTGCACCTCGACCCTCGGCCACCTGCGTGATCATGGTTTTCCCCGGGGGCTGACGCCCAACGCGCGGCCGTTGAAGTTCGTCGGCACCGCGGTCACGGTGCGCCTGCCGCATCTCGACTCGACCGCCGTGCACGTCGCGGTCGACGACCTGCGGCCGGGTGACGTCCTCGTCGTCGAGCAGAGCGGCGACGAGCAGCGGTCGTGTTTCGGCGGGCTGGTGTCGTTCACGGCCAAGACCAGGGGAGCCGTGGGCGCCGTCATCGACGGGCGGATCAACGACATCGAAGAGATGGCCGGCTACGGGTTCCCCGCGTACTCGCGGGGCATCGCCGCCCACACCACGCGGATCTCCGGCATCGAGGGGTCCATCAACGTGCCGGTGTCGATCGGCGGCGTCGTGGTCGCCCCGGGAGACGTGGTGTTCGCCGACTCCGACGGGGTGGCGATCCTGGACCCGGCCGAGGCGCTGGAGATCGCGGCGGTGCTGAAGAGGAAGGAGGACGCCGAGATCCCCGCCCGCGAGGCGATTGCGGCGGGCGGCCGCATCTCCGACTACTCGGGCGCGGCGAAGTACTTCGCATGACCGTCGTTCCCCCGCTTCCCAAGGAGTTCAGATGAGCATCAGGATCGCCGTGGCGCAGTTCGGCGCCACCACCGACAAGGAGTCGAACCTCGCGAAGGTGCGCGGGCTGATCGAGCGCGCCGCCGGCGACGGAGCCGAGCTGGTTGTGCTTCCCGAGAACGCGATGTACAGCAACCCCGACGTCACCGCCGACATCAGCGGCGCCGTGGAGACGCTGGACGGCCCGTTCGTGTCCGCGGTCGGCGAGGCCGCCAAGCGCCACGGCATCGCGGTCGTCGCCGGCATGACGGAGCAGCTGCCGGGCAATCACCGTTCCTCCAACACCGTGGTCGCCTTCGACGCCGAAGGCGGGCGCATCGGCGTCTACCGCAAGGTGCACCTCTACGACGCCTTCGGCTACAAGGAGTCCGATCGCATCCAGCCCGCGGAGTTCGCGCCGCTGACCCTCCGCATGGGAGGGCTCACGTTCGGGGTGATGACCTGCTACGACCTGCGCTTTCCCGAGATCGCCCGGTTGCTCGTGGACGCCGGCGCGAACGCGATCATCGTGCCCGCCGCCTGGGTGGCCGGCCCCGCCAAGGAGGACCACTGGACCACGCTGGCCCGCGCCCGCGCGATCGAGAACACGTCCTACCTGATCATGGCGGGACAGTCCGGCCCTCACTGCACCGGACAGAGCATGATCATCGACCCGATGGGCACGATCGTCGCGTCGGCCGGCGAGTCGGAGGGGCTCGCGTCGGGCACCCTGTCGGCCGAGCGGGTCGACCAGGTGCGGGCCAAGAACCCCAGCCTGGCCAACCGGCGCTTCACGGTCGCCGCCCTCGCGTCCTCGTGACGCGGGGCCAGGCGCTCACTCGCGCGGCAGCGGCAGCAACCGGTCTCCCTGGCGTTTGATCTCCGGCAGGTAGGGGGTGCCGGAGAGGACGAAGTGGGTGATGCCGAGGGCCTGGTACTTGCGCGGCGACGTGGCCACGTCCTCGGCCGAGCCCACCAGCCAGGTGGTGCCCGGCCGCCGCCGCCGTACGTGCCGGGCGCAGGAAAGTGGTGCCCCCGCCGGAGCGACCTCGGTCAGGCCGGGTCAGCGCAGCGGGTAGCCGTAGCGGAGCATGCCGGGGGCGGTGAAGGTGGTGACCATGCGGCGGCGGGCCGGGCCCATCGCCGACCTCCACTCCTCGTCCGCCTTGAGCGGCACCACACCCGTACGAATGCGCATCGGGTTTCCGGCCACGCTGTGGTCGGCGGGCAGGTCGATCGTGCCGTCACCGAGGAACGGCGTGCCGGCCGACGGCAGCCCGGCGAACTCCAGCACCCTCGACAGCTCGCGGCGCGGCTGGGCCACGAAGTCCTCGTAGCGCAGGAGCGTCCACGGGGTGCTGGTCAGGCGGAACGACTCGATGGCGGCGTTGAAGGCCAGCCACTCGGCGGCGGTCTGCACCGGTGAGTGGGTGGCCATCAGCCGTCCGTTCTTGTCGGCGCGCTGGACCTTGCGCGACCAGGAGTGGACGACGCCGTGCGGGCCGCGTACGAGCTGGACGATGCGCAGGTCGATGCCGGAAACCCGGCGCAGCAGCAGCGCCGAGGTGGGGAACTTGGAGGAGTCGACGATCACCCGGCTGCCGCTGACCTCGGCGATCCCCCGGTATACGGCGGCCATGGTTTCGGCGTACCGGTGGACGCGCTGGGCGAAGGCGCCCGTGGCGCCGGGCAGGACATGGCGCGGCACGTGCCTGATACGCATGACGGAGCGGTGCAAACTGGCCATCTCGGCGGCGTCGACGTTCCGCCAGCCGCCGAAGGCGGCCTGACCGACCTCCTGCCAGAACGTGCACCGGCGAAATTTCCGGCTGCATCCGCAGAGCTGGTTCTTCGTCACGCCCTGCGTCCAGAGGTAGCGCAGTTCGCCGACACAGGTCGCGCCCTCGGCCGCGCCCAGCGCACGGGAGACCAGGGTGCTGCCCGACCTGCCGTGGCCTCCGACGAAAAGGATGCGGATCGGCTGATGCGGGGGAGTCGGTGCCATGGTCATACCTGAGGGCCTGGGGAGAGATGGGTGACGAGGGGGGATCCGGGGGAAGGAGTGATGCTCGGGGTCATTCCCCCCAACGTAGGGTCCAACGCCCCTGAGCGAAACCGCTTCGGCGAACTGGGCTCATCGCACCGCGGCGCGAGGGGGGATCGAGGTCGTGGCCGCGGTCGACGCCGCCGGCATCATGGGTCGACGAGGAGCCCGGCCCTCGCCCACGCGAAGAGGCCGCCGGCACGGTCGAGATTAACCTTTATTCAAAGCGGCGCCAGTAACCGCTAGTTCCCTTTGTTCTGCACCGGCGGCCGTGGGCCGGTCTCGATGAACTCGGCTCCGGCTGCAATTCCCGCGACTTATGGAGATGTGCGCGCTCGTGCGGCTCGATCGTGCCGGCGGCCCCGTATCGAATAGGGCGGAGCCGGGGCCGGGCGCGCCCGGTCAGTGGGCCGCTTCGTACTGCTGCACGATGGTGGCGGCGATGCGGCCGCGCTCGCTCACCGGGAGGCCCTGGGCCTTGGCCCACCGCCTGATCTCGGTGGACTTCTCACGGCTGATGGACCGGGAGGAGCCGCCGGCTCCACGCCGCCCACGTGTCCGCTCGGCGCGGACCGCGCGAGCCTTGGTGATGAAGGGCGCGAGAGCCTTCTCCAACTTCTCCCTGTTGCCGCCGGACAGGTCGATCTCGTAGTTAGTGCCGTCGAGAGCGAACGCGGTGGTTCCCTCGGCTTCACTTCCGTCGATGTCGTCGATAAAGGATTCAACGATGCGCTTCGCCATGATGGTGCTCCAAGGACGCTATGGTTGCAGCGTACTGTAGCCGCCTTCAGCACTATATGCATCGTCCGGGGTCGTGTGAGCCGCGTTTCACATGACCTGTCGCGGGGGTGCCGAGATCGGCGAAGTTGAAGAAATATTCAAGACACCCCTATTCGGTGGGGGAACCGGCTCCCCGGCGCCGCCGATGACCGGCCCGGTCAGGCGGCCTGGCCGACCGCCGCGCGCGCCGCCATCCGGCGTTCGAACCACAGCGAGGTGAACGGCGGCACCGAGCACGCCAGGCCCAGCACCACGGCGCCCCGGCTCCAGCCCGCCTCCCGCGCAGAAAGCACCACACCGAGCGCGTACAACACGAACATCGCCCCGTGGATCGGCCCGAAGATCTTAACGCCGAGCTCACCGGAAGCGGTCACGTATTTGAAGAACATCCCGGCCAGCAGCCCTGCCCACGAGCACGCCTCGGCCACCGCCACGACCCGGAACCAACGCAGCATGCTTTCACCTTTCGCCCGAACGGAGTTCGTACTCTACAGGCTGTAGAGCACGAACCCGTCACCTCGGGAGGCGGCCCTAACGGATCACCTTGTAGCGCAGGTGGGTGGCGTTCGGGCTGTCGATCACCGCGACGCGCTCCAGCACGAACCGGCCGCCCAGATGTTCGAACAGCCGGGTGCCGCCGCCGAGCAGCACCGGGACCAGATGGATCTGGATCTCGTCCATGAGGCCCGCGGCCAGGCACTGCTGAGCGACGCTGGCACCGTGCACGGCGACCGCCTTGCCTCCGGCCACCTCCTTCGCCCGCTCCACCGCGCTGTGGACGCCGTCGGTGACGAAGCTGAAGACCGACGGCGCCCGGACCGTCTCCGGGGCCGGCGGGTTGTGGGTGAGCACCAAGCACGGCACCGGGCCGGCCGGGCCGCCGTACCCCCACCCTCCGTCGCCCTCGGCCAGGTCGTAGGAGAGCCGGCCCATCAACAGCGCGCCGGCACCCTCGCGCATCCCGTCCAGCAGCTCGGTGTCGAGCGGGTGCGGTTCGTGCACCCACCTGTGCAGGACCTCGCCGCCGTCTCCCAGCTGCTGCTCGCGGGTGACGTTCGGCCCGGTGACGAACCCGTCCAACGACATCGAGACCCCCGATATGACCTTGCTCATGACCGTTCCTTCCTCGGTAGAGTCCGCTCCCGTGTGCTGCACCTGGGGCGGGACGCTCGCCAGCTTGGCGGAGCGCGGTGGCAGTGTCGTGTCAGTCAGGTGAAACTCGCCGCCGCCAGGAGAGGGGAACGATCCGCGTGCTGACCGTCGAGCTGCTCGGGCAACTGCGCGTCTCGGTGGCCGGGCGGCCGGTCGAGCTGCCCGCCGGGCGGCTGCGGGCGCTGCTGGCCGTGCTGGCGATGTCCGCGGGCCGTGCCGTCCCGGTGGACAGGCTGGCGAACGCGGTGTGGGGCACCGATCCGCGCGGCGACCCGCGGGCCAACGTCCGTACGAACGTCAAGCGGTTGCGCCGCGCCCTGGGGACCTCCGCGGACCGGCTGATCGTGGCCACGCCGGGCGGCTACCTGCTGTCCACCGAGCCTGACCGCGTGGACGCGCTCCGCTTCGGCCGCCTGCTCGACGAGGCCGCGGCGGCGCGCGACCGGGTGGCCGAGCGGTCCCGGGTGGCCGCCGCGACGGGTTCGCCGGGCTGGAGCCCGAGCTGGCGGCGCTCGACGCGCTGCTCGGCCCGCCGGACGAGCCGAGGTCAAGGCCGGCGCTGATCACGGTGATCGCCGGCACGGCCGGCGTCGGGAAGACCACGCTCGCCGTGCACTGGGCGCACCGGGTCGCCGGCTCGTTCCCGGACGGCCAGCTCTACGCCGACCTGCGCGGATACGACCCGTCATGCGAGCCCGTACGACCGGAGGCGGCCGTCCGCGAGTTCCTCGGCGCGCTGGAGGTGCCGCCGCACCGGATGCCGGACGGACCGGCCGCGCGGGCCGGGCTCTACCGCAGCCTGCTGGCCGGGCGGCGCATGCTCGTGGTGCTGGACAACGCCCGCGACGCCGGCCAGGTCGCTCCGCTGCTGCCCGGCGCGCCGGGGTGCCTGGTGGTGGTCACGAGCCGTGACCACCTCGCCGGGCTGGTCATGACGTACGGCGCGCATCCGCTCACCCTCGACCTGCTGCCGCCGGACGAGGCCGGCCGGTTGCTGGCCCGCCGGCTCGGCCATGACCGGATCGCCGCCGATCCCGAGGCCGCCGGCACCATCGTCCGCCGCTGCGCCGGGCTGCCGCTGGCGCTGGCCATCGTCGCCGCCCGCGCCGCGATCCATCCCGCGCATCCGCTCGGCGAACTGGCCGGCGAGCTCCGGGACGCCCTCGGCGCGCTCGACCGTGCCGCCGACGTACGAGCGATCTTCTCGTGGTCGTACGAGACGCTCTGCGACGAGGCGGCGGCGCGGTTGTTCCGGCTGGTCGCCGGGCTGCATCCCGGTCCGGGCTGCACGATCGCCGCGATCGCCAGCCTGGCGGGTGTCCCGGTCTCGCGCGTGCGGGCGCCGCTGGCCGAGCTGACCCGCGCCAGCCTGCTCGCCGAGCACGCCCCCGGCCGCTACTCGTGCCACGACCTGCTGCGCGCCTACGCCTCCGAGCTCTGCCTGGCCCGCGACGACGACCGGGACGCCGCGCTGCGCCGCGACGCCGACCACTACGCGCACACCGCGTACGCCGCCGCGCTGCACCTCCACGGGCCCATCGAGATCGAGCCCCCGCGGCGTCCGGGCCGGGTGTCTCCGTCACCGGCTTCGAGGGGCCCGACGAGGCGCTGGACTGGCTCACGGCCGAGCGCCCCGCTCTGCTCACCGTGCTGATGCTCGCCGCCGACCTGGGGCTTGACCGGCACGTCTGCGATCTGGCCCGGTCGTTGTTCGTCTACCTGCACCGGCGGGGGCGCTGGCACGACCGGGCCGAGACCCAGCGGGCCGCCGTGGCCGCCGCCCGGCGGCTGGGCGACCGGGCGGAAGAGATCCGTGTGCGCCGCAACCTGGCCGCCGCGCTGGCCGACCTGGGCCGCTTCGACGACGCGCACCACAACCTCGACGCCGCACTGGAACGATCACGTGACGACCCGGCCCACCAGGCGTGGACACACCACTATCGCGGGCACGTGTACGGTCTCCAGGGCCGGAACGCCGACGCGCTCGATGCCGCCCGCCGCGCCCACGACCTCTTCGACCGGCTGGGCGATCGGTCAGGCCAGGCCATCGTGCTCACCGATCTCGGTCTTCACCACGGCCGCCTGGGAGACCACGGTCAGGCGCGTGACCTGTGCGAGCAGGCCCTGGCCCTGCATCAGAAGCTCGGCAACCGGCCCTACGAGGCCCACGCGTGGTCGTGCCTCGCCGACGCCCACCTCCGGCTGGGCGACACCGCCGCCGCGATCGCCTGCCACCACCAGGCGCTCGCCCTGTTCCGGGCGCTCGGCGACCCGTACGCCGAGGCCAGCACCCTCGCCCACCTCGGCGCCTGCCACCGTCTCGCCGGCGACCACGCGGCCGCCCGCGAGCCCTGGCGTCATGCCCACCTTCTCCTCGGCGACCTCGACCCCTCGACCACCGACCGGATCCGCGTCCAGCTGGCCACCCTTGACGGGTCCGCCGCCGGCACCTTCTCAGGTGCCTTCTCTGACGCTTTCCCTGGCGCCGTCGGACCGGTGTGACGCCTCGCGGGCGCCGGGTCAGGGGCGGTCCGCCACGGCGGCGGCGAAACGCGAGGCGAGCGTCGCGACCGCGGCGCGGAGCTCCGGCCCGCCCTCGACCCGGAAGGCGAACGGCACGCAGGCCAGCCACTCCTGCGCGTACATCGCCGGATTGCCGGTGCTCCCGGTGAGCACGCACCCGTCGCCCGACGGTTCGAGGCGTCCCATGGGGGGCCGGATCCAGGGCGCCACCTCAGCGGGCGGAGCGTCGAACACCACGCGGGTGGGGAACTTCCATCCCGTGCCCAGGTTCTCCTCCAGCGCCGCGACCGGGTCGAGGTCGCCGGGCGGTTCGAACGTGTACGCCGTCTGCCGGACGGCGTGGATGCGGTCGACCCGGTAGGTGCGGATCGCGTCCGCGCGGTGGGAGTGGCACAGGAGATACCAGCGCCCGTGGCGGACGACGACCGCCCAGGGATCGACGCCGGCCTCCCACTCGTCGCCGGACTCGCTCCGATAGGTGATCACGAGGCGGTGCCGGCTCGCGGCGGCGGCGACGAGCGTGCCGGTGGTGGCCGGGTCAGGACGGGCGGACTGCGGGTCGGGCGCGGCCGCCGCGTGCTCGCGCAGCGCCGCCGCCTGCCGGCCGACGCTCTCGGGTAGCGCCCGGATGACCTTGCTCAGGGCCGCGCCGACGAGGTCGTCGGCGTCGGTGGCGGCCGGCTGGCCGTCGAGCACCGCCATGACCAGGCCCAGGGCCTCGGGCTCGGTAAAGGCGACCGGAGGCAGTCGTGTCCCGCGCCCGAGCCGGTAGCCGCCGTAGGGGCCCCTGGCCGACTCGACGGGGATGCCCGCCTCCCTGAGGATCCCGACGTACCGGCGCGCGGCCCGCTCCGTGACTCCCAGGCCGGCGGCGAGCTCCCCGGCCGTCACGCCGGGGCGGGCCTGGAGGGTTTCGAGGGTACGCAGGGCTCGCGCGGTTGGGCTGAGGTCGGCCGGCACACGAGCAGACTAGGTGGTCACGGTATGAAGCGGAAGTACATCGTCCGGAATCGGTCCTATCGTGAGGTCACATGACGGAGTTCCACGAGCAGGACCTCACCGGAGCGCGTTTCGAACGCGTGAACCTCCGGCACGCCACCTTCACCCACGTGTCCCTCAACGACGCCGGCATGCGGGCCGTCGACCTTCGTGGGGCCCAGATTCGCGGCGCCATGTTCAACGCGAGCCGCTGGCGCGGTGTCGAGCTGGTCGACGTCGAGATCAGCGGCGAGCTGAAGAACGTCGTCGTGAACGGCGTCGACATCGCGCCGCTCGTCGAGGCCGAACTGGACCGCCGCATGCCCGAGCGGGAGAAGATGCGCCCCGGCGACGGCGACGGGTTCCGCGAGGCGTGGGCGATCCTGGAGCGGTTGTGGGAGGGCACGGTCGCGCGTGCGCGGACGTTCCCGGAAGCGGCGCCTCACCGCGGCGTCGACGACGAGTGGTCCTTCATCCAGACCCTGCGGCACCTCAATTTCGCCAGTGCCGCCTGGGTGGGCCGGATGATCCTCGGTGACGCCTCGCCGTGGCACCCGCTGGACCTGCCGTGGGACGAAGCGTCCGGGTGGGACGGCATCCTGCGGGAGCGCGATGCGCGGCCCTCGCTCGACGAGGTGCTCGCGGTCCGGCGCGAACGCCAGGCGATGGTCCGCCGCGTCATGGAGTCGCTCACCGACGAGCACCTCGCCTCGAAGGTGACGTGCACCGAGCCCGGCTGGCCGCGGATGGAGAACGTCCCCTTCAAGGGATGTCTCGACACCGTCCTCACCGAGGAATGGGAACACCGGCTCTATGCCGAACGTGATCTGACCGCACTGGAGAAAGAAGACTGAACATGGACATCGTGCTCATCGGCGGCCTGTGGCTCGACGGATCCGCGTGGGACGAGGTCGTGCCCGAGCTCAGGGCGCTCGGTCACCGACCCGTGCCGGTCACCCTCCCGGGCCAGGGCGACGGATCCGTCTCGGCCACGCTCGACGACCAGGTGGCGGCGGTGCTCGCCGCCGTCGACGCGGCTTCGGGAAGGCCGATGGTGGTGGGGCACTCCGCCGCCTGCACCCTGGCGTGGCTGGCCGCCGACGCGCGGCCGGAGCAGGTCGCCAAGGTCGCTCTCGTCGGTGGCTTCCCGGCCGCCGACGGCGACCGCTACGCCGACTTCTTCGAGCTGAAGGACGGTGCCATGCCCTTCCCCGGCTGGGGGCCGTTCGAGGGGCCGGACTCCGCCGACCTCGACGAGGAGGCCAGGCTGCGCTTCGCGGCCGCCGCGATCCCCGTGCCCGAGGGTGTGTCCAAGGGGGTGGTACGCCTGACGGACGAGCGACGGTGGGACGTCCCGGTCGTCCTCGTGTGCCCTGAGTACACCCCCGCCCAGGCTCAGGAGTGGCTCGACGCCGGCGACCTGCCCGAGCTCGCCAGGGCCAAGCACGTCGACCTCGTCGACATCGACTCGGGCCACTGGCCCATGATGACCAGGCCGGCCGAAGTCGCCAGGCTCCTCGCCGAGGCTGCCGCCGAGACCGGGAGCTGATCAAGCGGCGGCGACCGGCTCGACGTGTCACATCTCGAAGGGAGACATCGCATGACGTCCATTCCCCCGGTCACTCTGGACGACGTCCGCGACGCCGCGGCCCGGATCGACGGCGTCGCGCACCGCACCCCGGTGCTGCGTTCACGGACCCTGGATCAGCTGGTGGGCGCCGAGGTGTTCCTGAAGTGCGAGAACTTCCAGCGCGTGGGCGCGTTCAAGTTCCGCGGCGCCTACAACGCCGCCTCGCGCCTGCCGCGCGAGCAACTGGCCAAGGGCGTCGCGGCCTACTCCTCGGGCAACCACGCCCAGGCCGTCGCCCTGGCCGCCAGGGAGCTCGGCACCACCGCGGTGATCCTCATGCCCGAGGACGCCCCGCCGTCGAAGATAGAGGCGACCGCCGGCTACGGCGCCGAGATCGTCACCTACGACCGCTACACCGGTGACCGCACCGCGCTCAGCGCGGAGCTCGCCGCCGAGCGGGGCCTGGCCCTCATCCCGCCCTACGACCACCCGCACGTGATCGCCGGGCAGGGCACGGTGGCCCTTGAGCTGCTGGAGGACGCCGGGCGGCTGGACCTGCTCCTCGCCCCGGTGGGTGGCGGCGGTCTGATCGCCGGCTGCGCCACCGCTGCCAAGGGCCTTCACCCGGGCATCCGCGTGATCGGCGTCGAACCGGAGACCGGTGACGACACCAAACGTTCCCTGGAGGCGGGCCGGCGCATCACCATCGACGTGCCGCGTACCATCGCCGACGGCCAGGCCGTGCCCACGCCGGGCGAGCTGACCTTCTCGATCAACCGGCGTCTGGTCGAGGCCATCGCGCTGGTCACCGACGACGAGATCCGCCAGGCCATGCGCTTCGCCTTCGAACGCCTGAAGATCGTCGTCGAGCCGAGCGGGGCCGGCGGCCTGGCGGCCCTGCTCGCGGGGCGCGTGGAGCAACTGCCCGGCAGTGGGGACGCCCGGGTCGGCGGCAGGGTCGGCGTCGTCATCTCGGGCGGCAACGTCGACGCCCGGCGCTTCGCCGCGTTGTGCGGGCCCTGACCCGGGCGCACGTTCCCGACGCTTGAGGGCGGCGTCTCACAGCTGGTTCCTGATGGGCAGCGGGACGTCGGGCACGGGCTGCGCGAGGATCTGGCGGACCTCCTCCGCCGCGAGGAGGTTGGCGTCCTGTAAGAGGCGCAGCGACCGCCGCCACGACTCCCGCGCGTCGTCGTGCCGGCCGAGGTCGTACAGCGTCTGGCCGAGCCACCAGCAGGACACCGCCTCCCCGAGCCACTGGCCGGTCTCGTGCTGGAGCCGGATGGCCTTGCGATAGTGGTCGACCGCCTCGGTGAGCCGGCCCGCCACGCGACAGGCGTCGGCGAAGGTGTCCTGTCCTATCCCTTCCCCCGACGGGATCTTCAGGTCGGCCCAGAGGCCCAGGACCAGGTGAGCCTCCTCGATCGCTTCGTCGAACCTCAGCTGCCGGTAGTAGACGTGCACGCGGTTGTTGCGGACGGACGCCTCGTGGTCGCGCCGGCCGCTTTCCTGGGTCATGGCGAGGCTGCTGTCCAAGGCGGCCAGCGCGTCGTCGAACCTCTGGAGCATGGTGTACGTGACGCCGAGGTCGTTGTACGTGCCCGCCTTGCGGAGGGGCTGGTCCGTGCGATCCCAGCAGGCGAGGGCCTCGTTGAGGTGATGGACCGAGGCCGCGAAGTGCCCTTGTTCCTGAAAGACGGCGCCGATGCCCGAGTGCCCTACGGCCAGGCCCATCCAGTCGCCACACCGCTCCGCGATGTCCAGCGACTTCCGCAACAATCCGGGGAGTTCGGTTAGCCACCCCTTGCGCCAGAAGAGCCAGTGGACGGCGTGCGCGAGGCCGAGCGCGGTGCCGGGGGCGCAGGCGTCGCCGGCAGCCTGGTGGGCGGCGGCGAGGAGGTTGTCCCGCTCTTTCCCTGCCCACTCGATCGCCGCCTCGACGGAGGGCAGGCCGACGCCGCGCCTGTCGGCAGGGTAGAGATCCATGTTCGTGCTGGGGTCGATCAGCAGGTTGGCGGTCTGGGCGGTGGCCAGGTAGTGGTGGAGGCTGCGGCCGACGGCGGTGGCGCGTTCGTGGGCGGGGATGTCGAGGGCGGCCTGCTCGCGGGCGTAGAGACGGACCAGATCGTGCATCCGGCAGCCGCCGGGCCCCGTGGGATCGAGGATGCGGGCATCGAGGAGGCGGTCGAGCGCGGCTTCCGCTCGGGACTCCGGCCAGTCGACCAGGGCGGCGGTGGCGGCCGGGGTGAAGGTGGGGGTGTCGAGGAGGCCGAGGAAGGTGAACAGGTGGGCGGCGTCGTGGCCGGTGGGCTCTTCGCGAAGGTGGTGGTGGCTGACGGCGATGCAGGCGCGGACGGCCAGGTCGGCGTGTTCGAGTGCGTCCAGGCGGCGGGCGGCGTCGGTGAGGCGGTCCGCGAGGTAGGAGAGCGTCCAGTCAGGGCGTGCGGCCAGGCGTGCCGCCGCGATGCGGACGGCCAGCGGGAGGCCGCCGCACAGCCGTACGATCTGCTCCGCGGCGTGCGGCTCGGCCTGGATGCGGCCCGGGCCGGCGATGCGGGCGAGCAGGGCGGTGGCGTCGGCGTGGTCGAGCCCGGTCAGGTGGAGATGGCTCGCGTTGTCGAGCGAGACCATGGCCTGCCGGCTTGTGATGATGACCGCGCAGGCCTCGCCGGCGGGGATGAGCGGCCGCACCTGGTGGGCGTGGCGGGCGTTGTCGAGGATGATGAGCAGGTTGCGGTTCGACGTGAGGGAACGGTAGCGGGCCGCGGCCTCCCCCAGGTCGGCAGGCGCGGCTGAGCCGTCCAGGCCCAGGGAGCGCAGCAACTGGCCGAGCGCTTCGATGGGCTGCAGCGGCTGGAGCCCGGCGGCGGCCCCGTTCAGGTTGACGTACAGAACGCCGTCGGTGAAGCGGTGGGCGATGGCGTGGGCGGCGTGGACGGCCAGGGCAGATTTGCCGATGCCGCCGGCGCCGTCGATCGCGGCGATGGCCGGCGCGCCGGGGGCGGCGTCGGCGACCGCCTTGTCGAGCCAGGCGATCTCGGTGGCCCGGGCGGTGAAGACCCGCGTGTCGGAGGGCAACTCGGCCGAGACGCCCGTCGCGTCGGGCTTCTGGGAGGTGAGGTCGAGCACCGGGTCCCTGGCCAGCATCGCCTGCTGGAGCCGGCGCAGCGCGGCTCCGGGCTCGACGCCCAGCTCGTCGATCGTGACGCGCCGGGCCTCCTGGTACGCCGCGAGCGCGTCGGACGGCCCGGAGGCCCGGTAGAGCGCCAGCATCAGCTGTGCGCGGCGGCGTTCCCGCAGGGGATGTGCCTTGACGTGCGCGGCGAGCTCAGCCGCCACCTCCTGGTGTTCGCCGGTGGCCAGGCGCAGGTCGACGTGGTCTTCCTGAGCCGTGAGGCGCTCTTCTTCCAGACGGGCGGCCTCGATCTGCGTCCAGGTGGACGTCATGCCGGTCAGCGCGGCGCCCCGCCACAGGCCGAGGGCCTGCTGGAACATCCTGCTCGCCGTCGTGCCGTCACCCCGGTCCCGGGTCTCCCGAGCCTGGCGGACCAGGCGGGAGAACAGGTGGGCGTCGACGTGTTCCGGGGCGAGGTCCAGCCGGTAGCCGCCGGAGACGGTCGCGATGAGGTCGTCGTCCAGTAATTCGCGCAGCTTCGACACCACGATGTGCAGTTGTTTGCCGGCGGTGGACGCCGTGCTCTCGCCCCAGACATCGGCGAGGAGCCGTTCGGTGGAGACCGGCTGTCCGGCGTTCATGGCCAGCCGGGCCAGGAGCCCGATCCGGCGCTCGCCGGCCAGTTTCAGCGGCTCGCCGTCGACTGTGATCTCGAACGGCCCAAGAACCTTGATCTCCAGCCTCATAGGGGGTGCTCCCGTCCCTCGCTCGGTGAGGCCATTATGGGAGCTCTCCACCGTGGATGCGGGCGCCACCGGCCAAGCCGCAGGTCGTCCGCGGCGACCCCGTGCCGATCGGCTCAGCCGCGGTCGCCCTCCAGCTCGCGGACCGGCTGCGGCCGCACGTGGTGGCGGCCGATGGGGAGGATGAGGGGGCGGCCGGAGATGGGGTCGTCGATGATGCGGCTGTCGAGGCCGAAGACGGCGCGGACGCGCTCCTCGGTGAGGACCTCGGAGGGGGCGCCGGCACCGTGCAGGCGGCCGTCGGCGAGCGCGATGAGGTGGTCGGCGTAGCGGGCGGCGAGGTTGAGGTCGTGCAGGACCATCACGATGGTGGTGCCGCGGTCGCGATTCAGGTCGGTCAGCAGGTCGAGGACCTCGATCTGGTGGCTGGCGTCGAGGAAGGTGGTGGGCTCGTCGAGGAGGAGCAGATCGGTCTGCTGGGCCAGCGCCATGGCGATCCAGACCCGCTGTCGCTGGCCGCCGGACAACTCGTCGACGGGGCGGTCGGCGAGGTCCGTCGTCCGCGTGGCCTCCAGCGCGGCCGCCACCGCGGCGTCGTCCTGGTCGTCCCACCGGGACAGGATCCTCTGGTGGGGGTGGCGGCCCCGGCCGACGAGGTCGAGCACGGTGATGCCTTCCGGCGCGAGCGGCGACTGGGGGAGCAGCCCCAGCGTACGGGCCAGCTTCTTGGCGGGCATGCGGTGCACCTCCTTGCCGTCCAGGACGACCCGGCCCGCGCGGGGCGAGAGCAGCCGCGACAGGGAGCGCAGGAGCGTCGACTTCCCGCAGGCGTTCGCGCCGACGATGACCGTGATCTGGCCGGGCGGCACGGCCAGGTCGAGCGACTCGACGACGACGCGGTCACCGTAGCCGAGCGTGACGCCCTCGGCCGCCAGGGAGTGTGACGTGGTCATAGCGAGCCTCCGGCCCGGTGCGTACGGACGATCAGATAGACGAGGTACGGCGCCCCGAGGACGCCGGTGACGACGCCGACCGGGTAACGCGCGTCGAACGCGAACTGACCGGCGAAGTCGGCGACGAGCACGAGGAGCGCGCCGACGAGCCCGGCGGGCACGAGCAGCGAGCCGCCCGCGCCGACGATCCGGGCCGCGATGGGGCCGGACAGGAACGCCACGAACGCGATCGGCCCGGCGGCCGCCGTGGCGAAGGCGATCAGGCCGACGGCGGCGACGATCACCGTGACGCGGGTGCGTTCGACGCGCACCCCGAGGGCCGCGGCGGTGTCGTCGCCGAGCTGCATGGCCGACAGGTTGCGTGCCTGGGACAGCAGGACGGGAGTGAGAACGGCCAGCGCGACCGCGGCGGGCAGGGCCTGTTCCCAGGTCGTGCCGTTGAGGCTGCCGGTCAGCCAGCGCATGGCCTCCTGGAGGTCCCATTCGGCGGCCCGGGACAGGACGTACGACGTGATGCTGTCGAGCATCGCGGAGATCCCGATGCCGATCAGGATGAGCCGCGTGCCGGCGACACCGTCCCGGAACGCCAGCGTGTACACCAGCATGGCGATGGCGAGGGCGGAGACGATGGCGAGGATGGACACCTGCGTCCGCCCGAGAGACAGCGACACGATCGCGATGGCCGCCGCGGCGCTCGCTCCCGAGCTGATGCCGATGATGTCGGGGCTGGCCAGCGGGTTGCGGAGCATCGTCTGGAAGGTGACGCCCGCCAGCCCGAAGCTGAACCCGGAGACCACGGCGAGCACGGCCCGCGGCAGGCGGAGCCGCCCGACCGTGAACGACGCCCCGGGGACCTGCTCGCCGAGGATGACGCGGACCACGTCGCCGGGCGGGTAGAACGTCTTCCCCGCCATCAGGGTCACGGTGAACGCGGCGACGGCCAGCACCGCGAGCGTCAGGATGACGAGGCGGCGGCGGGAGGCATGCCGGCGGCGGCCACGCGCCACGGCCTGGACGGCGGGCGGCCGGGTGGCGGCGGGGCTGCTCAAAGGTCACGCACTTTCTGGCGGCGGACGATGTGGATGAAGAACGGGGCGCCGATCAGCGCCGTCACGATGCCCACCTCGACGTCCGCGGGGCGCGCCACCATACGGCCGACGACGTCGGCGGCGGTCAGGAGCGACGCGCCGGCCAGGGCGGAGAACGGCGTGCGCTGCCGGCCGGGGCGAGCTACCTGCCGATTCGCGACTCGCGGGGGCTGGCCCGCCAGGACATGGTCCGCAACACCCGTGTCCCGCGCGTACGGGTGCCGCGCGACGGCGGCCCCGTCCTGGCGGACGGAAGCCCCGTAGGGCTGCCGCCGGCGAGCCGGCTCCCGCTCACCCAGGTGCACCATCTCGCGTGAGCGGCGATCCAGGACATTCTCGCGAGCGGAATGTTCCACCGTTCTGTCGATCCGGGCGCCGGGCTGTGGGCGAGCGCACGCGGCGTGGGCCGCGTCTACGAGCTGCTTCGCCTCCGTGCCGCCGGCCATGACGCCGACGCGCTGAGCGCGGGGGCCGCGGCGGAGATGTCGTCGATGGGCGTCACCAGGTGGCGGTGTCGAGCACGGCCTTGAGGGACGCCTCGAGGATGTCGACGCCCGCGTGCAGGTCGTCCTCGCTGATCGTGAGGGGCGGGGCGATGCGGAAGATGCCGCCCATGCCCGGCAGCTGGACGATGTTCATGTGCAGGCCCCGTTCGAGACAGGCCGAGGTGACCGCGCTGCCCAGCGCGTCGGCGGGCGCCTTGCTCTGCTTGTCCCTCACGAGCTCGACGCCTTGGAGCAGGCCACGACCGCGGACATCGCCGACGACCTCGTACGTGTCGCGCAGCGCCAGCAGCCGCTCGGACAGCTGAGCGCCCAGCCGGGCGGCACGTACGACGAGGTCGTCGCGGTCGATGACGTCGAGGACCGTCAGCGCGACGGAGGCCGCCAGCGGGTCGGAGACGTGTGTGGTGTAGAAGAGGAACCCCCGGTCGTGGCAGAGCTGCTCGATCTCGGCGGTCGTGACGACGGCCGCCACGGGCAGCCCGGATCCGAGCGTCTTCGACAACGTCAGGATGTCGGGGGTGACCCCGTCGCGCTCGAAGGCGTACATCGTCCCGGTGCGGCCGAGACCGGTCTGCGCCTCGTCGAGAACGAGCAACATCCCGCGTTCGTCGCACATGTCTTTGAGGCGGCGCAGATATCCGGGCGGCAGGTCGATGATCCCGCCGGAGGACAGGACGGGCTCGATGAGGCAGGCGGCGAGACTTCCGGCCGACTGCTGGTCGACCAGGGCGAAGCCGTAGGCGAGCTCGGCCTCCCAGTCGTGTGACCCGTCGGAGGACCGGAACGGCGAACGGTAGGCGTTCGGCGCGGGCAGGGCCAGGTTCCCCGGTGTCGGCGGGCCGTAGCCGCGCCGGCCCGCCGAGAAGGTCGCGGAGGCCGCCCCCTGGGTCATGCCGTGCCACGAGCGGTCGAAGGAGACGATCTCGTAGCGGCCGGTGGAGAGCTTGGCCATCTTGATCGCGGCCTCGTTCGCCTCGGCCCCTGTGGTGAGCAGCAGCGTCTTGCCCAGTGCGGCGGGCAGGGTCGCGGCAAGCCTGCCGGCGAGCTCCAGCACCGGCGTGCTGAGCATGCCGCTGTAGAGGTGGTCCAGCGTCGCGACCGCGGACGAGACCGTCGCGACGATGTCGGGGTGCGCATGGCCGAGGATGGAGCTCATCTGCCCCGAGGTGAAGTCGAGGATCGGCCTGCCCTGGCGGTCGAAGACGTGCGCGCCTGCGGCACGTTCGATGACGCGCGGGGTGAAGCCGGTTCCGTAGCGGATCAGGAGGCGGTCCGCCTCGTCCCAGAACGTGTTGTCCATCGCCAACCCTTTCTCCCCGCGCGCGAGACGACGCTGTCCGTGACAAGCATGCCGCTTGATACGGATCTCTGATCATCCGCACCGGAAACACGGACGATCAGTAAGTTTGTCGTGTGGCTGATAACCGTGCACCGTTAGCGCTTTCCGATCGGTACGTGCTGCTGGATCGCCTCGGCAGCGGAGGCATGGGGACCGTGTGGCGCGCGACCGACCGGCTCCTGGACCGCACCGTCGCCGTGAAAGAGGCGCATGTTCGGGCCACGGGCACGGAGGGCGCCGAGCATACGGCCCGGGCGCGCAGGGAGGCGCACGCCATCGCCCGCATCTCCCACCCCAACGTCGTCAACATCTACGACCTGGTGTACCACGACGAGCGGTTGTGGCTGGTGATGGAGTACGTGGACGGGCCCTCCCTGAAGGACCATGTCGCCTCCACCGGCCCGATGGGTCCCGCCGCCGTCGCCGGGATCGGCCTGCAACTCCTGTCGGCTCTCGAGGCCGTGCACGCCGCCGGTGCGCTGCACAGGGACGTCAAGCCGGGCAACATCCTGCTGCGCCGCGACGGCAGGGTGGTCCTCTGCGACTTCGGCATCGCGGCGCTGGCCGGAAGTGAGTCGCTCACCGCGAGCGGCGCGGTGGTGGGGTCGTACGAGTACATCGCCCCCGAACGGGTGGGCGGCCGGCCGGTGGGGCCGCCCAGTGATCTGTTCTCGCTGGGCGCCACCCTGTGCGTGCTGTTGTCCGGCCGTTCCCCGTTCGCCCGTCCGGAGCCCGTCGGCGTGCTGAACGCTGTCATCCGGGATGAACCGGACATCCCGGCCAGTGCGGGACCGCTGCGGTCCCCGGTCGAAGCGCTGTTGCGGAAGAACCCGGCCGATCGTCCCTCCGTCGCGCAGGCGAACGAGATGCTGCGGCCCCTGGCCGCGACGGTGCCGGGCACGCAGGACTTTCCGATGGGCGGCGCCGTTCCGCGCCGCCGCCTGCTCGGCGTGGCGGCGGTTTCCGCGGTCGTCCTGGTCGCCGCCGTCGCCGGCGCGGGAGTGCTGATGAGCCGCTCGGGAGACGGCGCGGCCTCCGACGCCGCGGGTACGGCAAGTCCCGGGAACCCCTCCACCAGCCCATCCCCTGGCCCCTCCACCGGCCAAGGCTCCCCGGCCGCCACGCACCCGACCCGCACCGACGCGGTGATGCCGGTTCCCGACGACCCCGACATCAAGGCGCCTGGCCATTACTGGATGTTCTCCGGTGACCGCTACATCCGGGCCCGCATGTCGGCCTCGGGCTACCCGGTGCGCGAGCGCCTGTCCGAGTCCTCGCCGCTCGACGCGTGGAAAGACACGTTCCAGAGCCTGCCGGGCTTCCGGGACCGGATCGACGCGGCGCTCCGGGTCCCGGGATCCCGGGACGAGTACTGGGTCTTCTCCGGCAGCCAGTACCTCCGCATGCGGATCGCCGGCGCCGAGGAAGGGTACGCCGACACGCTGGTGGCGGGTCCGAGGCCGCTGCGCGACTGGGAGAACGCCTTCGGCGGTCTTCCTGACGACGGGATCGACGCGGTGATGCGGACGCCGGACGACCCGAACCAGTACTGGGTCTTCGCGGGCGACCAGTACGTCAGGATCATGCTGGACGGCGAAGGACCCGGTGGCAAGGTCAACCATGGGCCGTCGGGTTTCGACGGGTGGACCGGCACGTTCTCCAGGCACGCCGCGTTCCGGCACGGGATCGACGCGGCGATGCCCGTGCCGGGGGAGCGGAACGACTACTGGGTGTTCTCCGGCACCCAGTACATGAAGATCCGCGTCACCGACGACCGCTACGACGACACGGTGCTCGACGGCCCCAGGACCCTGCGCAACTGGAGCGCGCTCCAGTGACCCGCGTGGTCAGCCGTCCATCACCATGCCGAGGCCCAGGGCCATGATCAGGACGCTGGACACCACGGCCGTGACGGTCCGGCCGCGGTGCCCGGTCAGCAGCTTCCCGAACACGGCGCCGCCCCCCGCGAGCAGCAGCTGCCAGCTCGCCGAGGCGACGACGATCGCGCCCGCGTAGACCGCCGACTCCGCGGCGGTCATCGCCTGCTGTGCCTGGCGGCCGAGGATGAGAGCCACGAAGTAGAGGGCGGGCCACGGGTTGAGCACCGTCAGCCCCAGGAAGAGCACGTAGGAGCGGAACGGGGTCATCTCGCGGCGCGGGCCGCCCGGGTGCGCGCCCGCGCTGCCGGAGGTGCGGAACGCGGTGACGAGGATGCGGATCGCCATGGCGGACAACACCAGGAACGCCGTCCAGCGCAGCGGCTGCGCGAACGGCTGGAGCGCGCTCGCCGCGGCGGCGCCGCCCACGACCGCGAGCACGGCGTAGAGGGCGTCCGCGGTCGTGGCGCCCACGGCCGCGGAGGCGCCGACACGGAACGACGTCCGCGCGGTCATGTTGATCATGAGGACCGCGACCGCGCCGACCGGTACGGAGAGTCCGTAGCCCGCCCACAGGCCGGCGAGGATGGCTTCCTGCATGGGAGACCCCTTCACTTCCCTCGATCTGGTCGTGAAGGGCCCGGGCCTTCCCCGCCATTCTCACCCGTGCCGATTGTGCATATCCATCGAAAGATTGTGTACCGTATCGTTCGCCGCAGCTACACGATCCACTTGGGGGCCTCTCGGGTGATCGATCACCGTCTCAGGGCGCTGCGCGTCCTGCACGCCGAGGGCACGGTCACCGCCGCCGCGGCCATGCTGCACCTCACCCCGTCCGCCGTGTCCCAGCAACTGCGGCTGCTCGCCGACGAGTTGCAGGTGCCGCTCCTGCAGCCGGGCATCACCGGCGTGGCGACCGCGATTGCCGCGGTCATGGCCCCCGGGATGGCCAGGTTGCGCACCAGGCACCCGCACATCACGTTCGACCTCGGCGAAGACCTGGCGGAGGACCGCTTCACCCTGCTGCTCGCCGATCAGGTCGACATCGTCGTCGCTATCCTCACCCAGGACACGCCGCCGCCCGGCGATCCGCGCTTCGACCAGCGCCTGCTGCTCGAAGAACCCCAGGACCTGCTGGTTCCGGAGCACCACGCGCTCGTCCGGCGTCCTTCAGCCGAGTTGTCCGACGCCGCCCGCGAGATGTGGATCCAGGCAGGTGATCCGCGCGACCAGCACCGGCTGTTGCTGCAGGCGGCGTCGGCGGCCGGCTTCACCCCGCACGTCCGGCACAGCGCGGTCGACTGGTTCGCCATCGCCTCCCTCGTGGCGCACGGGCACGGCGTCTGCCTGATGCCCCGGCTGGCCCCGTTGCCCGCCGGCCTCCCCGTACGCCGGGTGCCGCTCACCGGCGACGGCCTGCCCACCCGGAAGCTGATCGCGTGTTTCCGGCGGGGCAGCGCCGAGCAGGGCGTCATCGCCCGCGGCCTGGCCGCCCTGCGGGAAGCCGCGGACGAGTGGCTGGCCGGGCAGCGGGCCGGATGAGCCCTGTGTCTCCGTGGCCGGCCGCGGACGGCGCGGCCGGCCCGGAGACCAGGGCGGTGAGCCCCTGTTACGGCGTCACCCGCCTGCCGCCGAAGGTCACGACGAGGCGGCCGTCCGAGGCGAACGACCAGCTCAGCGAGCCGCTGTAGGACGAGCAGCGGGACCCGTTCGAGCCGGACCAGAACTGGTTCGAGCCGTCGGCGTTACCGATGATCCGGTCGTTCGACCCGCTGTCGCACGAGGTGTTGTCGCGGAACACCGAGGAGCCGCCGTCGAAGTTGAAGTTGCGTTCCTCGTTGCCGATGCTGACGTTGCCCGACACCGTCATCGTGCCGAGGTTGCGGTTGTAGGTGAACCCGTGCTTGCCGTTCTCGTAGGCGATGTTGCGCCGGATGACGTGGTCGACCCCGATGTCCTCGCCACCGAGCTTGTAGCCGTTGCGGTCACCGTCGCCGGCCTGGCTGCCGTCGCTCAGGGTGCCGTTGTCGTAGGCGAGGGAGTTCTCGATGGTCACCGCGCCGATGGGGCCGGTGTCGTCCTTGGTGAACAGGTCGTAGCCGTCGTCGATGTTGTTGTGGGACACGGTGTAGCGGAAGACGTTGCCGGGGCCGACGGTGAGCTTCGGTGCGAAGCCGTCGGCGTCCTCGCCGTCGGAGTCGGCGTTGTCGTGCGACACCGTGCTCAGGACGAGGTTGCCGGAGGGCCACTGGTCCGCGGGCGCCCCGGCGATCAGCCGCGAGAGTTGCAGGCCCGAGTCGCGGTTGAAGCGTGTCACCGTGCGCTCGATGATGTTGTTGTTGCCGGCGAGGAGGATGCCGTTGTCACCGGCGCGCTCGACGACGATGCCGTGGATGTGCCAGTGCGACCCGCCCACGGCAAGCCCGCGGTTCGCCGAGTCCTCGCTCTGGGCCGAGAAGTTGAGCACCGGCGTCTCACCGGGATAGGCGAACAGTTCCGTACGGTCGCCCGAGGTGCCGTCGTTGCCCGGCGGTATGGTGACCGTCTGCGAGAACCGGTAGGTGCCGCCGCGCATGTAGATCGTCCCGCCGGAGGCGACGCGGGAGATCGCGGAGGTGAGGGTCGTCGGGTCCGACTCCGTCCCGGCCGCGCTCTCGCCGCCGTCCGGCGCCACGTACAACGTGTCGGCGGGCGGCTGCGTCGTTCCGCCCGCTTCCACGTCGATGTAGTCGATGTTGGGCAGGCCGTTCGAGGTGGTGGGGCTGAGCCGGATGGTGTTGCTTCCGGCGTTCAGCGGCACGGTCAGCGTCGTGGTGGTCCAGGTGGTCCACGCGCCGGTGGCCGCGAACGGGACGGTCTGGGTGGTGGCGCCGTTGACGATCAGGCCGGCGGGGCGGCCGCTCGTGGTGCCGTTGGCGTGGCGGATGGCGAGGGTGGTGGTGCCGGCCGTGGCGGCGTTGACGGTGAACTGGGCGTAGCTGCCGGTGTTGTTGTCGCCGTTGCAGAATCCGCTTCCCGAATATCCGGAGTGGTCGTTGTCGATGCTGCCGTTGCAGACGGCGGGCGAGGTCTCGGCCTCGTAGCGGGTGGGTGCGGCATGTGCTGGTTGCGCGATGGCGAGCGTGCCGGCTAACAGGCCGGTGCAGGCGAGGACGGAGGTCAGGCGCATCATGCTTCTCCAAGGGTCGGGTACGGCGTCCCTGCCCGGGCAGAGCGGAAACGGATGCCACAGTAGGAAAGCGCTTTCCCTGCGTCAACCATCGCTGAAACTTTCATCCGGCGCCCGAGCTACGCCCCGTGCCGCGTCAGCACGGCCGCCCCGCGAGGCGGCAGGACGAGCACGCCGCCGGACCGCTCGCCGTCGAGCAGCACGCTCCCGCCGTCGGGGACCGGCACGCGGCGTTCCTCGAAGGTGTGGTTGAGCAGGAACACATGACGTACGCCCCCGTCACCGGCCCGGGTGACCGCCTCCACGCCCTCCGGCAGTCCGGGCAGCGTCACGCCGGCCTCGGCGGCGATGCGGCGGGTCAGCTCCCGCATCACCGCGGGATCCGGCCGGGTGCCGAGATACCAGGCGACGCCCTCGCCGTAGGCATGCCGGGTGACGGCCGGGCCGGCGTCGCCGAACCTGGCCACGGCCTCGGCGCCCTCCAGCGTGATGCGCTCCGACCACAACGTGGCCCGCGACTCCGAGCCGTCCAAGGTGATCGGGACGGTCGCCCCCGTGTGCAGCGGATCGAACTCGGTGACCGACAGGCCGAGTAGCTCGCGCAGCGGCCCCGGATATCCGCCCAGCCACACCCGGTCGTTCTCGTCGACGATGCCGGAGAAGAACGACACCACCAGGTGACCGCCCCGCTCGACGTACGCGGTCAGGTTCGCCGCCGCCTCCGCCGAGAGCAGATAGAGGTTGGGCACGACCACCAGCCGGTAGCCGCTCAGATCGGAGGCGGACCGCACCACGTCGGTGGTGACGCCGAGCCGCCACAGCGGGTCGTAGTGGTCGCGCAGCCGGTCCATCATGCGGATCCGGTCACTCGGATGCGACTCCTGCTCGACCGCCCACCAGTTGCGCCAGTCCAGCACGAGCGCCGTCTCGGCCCGCACCCGCGAGCCCTCGACCGCGCCCAGCGACCGCAGCTCGCCGCCGAGGTCGCGGACCGCCTGGTGCAGCGGGTGATCGGCGCCCGCGTGCGGGACCATGGCGGAGTGGAACTTCTCCGCGCCGCCGCGTGAGGCGCGCCACTGGAAGAACAGCACGGCGTCCGCGCCGCGGGCCACCGCCTGCAGGCTGTCCAGCCGCATGCCGCCGGGCTTCTTGGCCGGGTTGGTGCCCATCCAGTTGACCGCGGAGGTGGCCTGCTCCAGCAGCCACCACGGCCGGCCGTCACCGAGCCCGCGCCACACGTCGAAGAACAGCGCGCTCTGCAGATGCGGCTCAGGCTCCCGCTGGTCGGGATAGCAGTCGCCGCTGACCACGTCCATCTCCGCCGCCCAGGCCGGGTAGTCGGTGGTGGGGGCGACGTTGCACAGGTTGGTGGTGACCGGGACGTCCGGCGTGGCCTGGCGGACCACGTCCGCTTCGAGCCGGTAGCAGTCCAGCAGCGCGTCGGAGCAGAACGCGGTGAAGTCCAGCGTGTGCGCCGGGTTGGGGATGCCGGTGGTGCGGCGGGGCGGGAGGATCTCCTCCCACGCGGAGTAGCGCTGGCTCCAGAAGGCCGTGGTCCACGCCTCGTTGAGCTGGTCGAGGGTCTCGTACCGGCGTCGCAGCCAGCTGCGGAAGGCTTCGGCGCACAGGTCGCAGTAGCACTGGGGCACCTGGCAGCCGTACTCGTTGCCGATGTGCCAGGCGGCCAGCGCCGGGTGGCCCGCGTACCGCCGGGCGAGCTCGGTGACCAGGGCCCGCGCCGCCTTCCGGTAGGCGGTGGAGGACGGGCAGATGTGGCAGCGCGATCCGTAGCTCAGGCGCACCCCGCCGGCGTCGACCGGCAGCGACTCGGGATGGCGGTGGCCAAGCCACGGCGGCGGCGAGGCGGTCATCGTGGCCAGGCACACCGCCACGCCGTGGTCGTGCAGCAGGTCCATGACCTCGTCGAACCACTCGAACCGGTAGTCGCCGGGGACGGGCTCCACCTGGGCCCAGGCGAAGATGCCGAGCGTCACGAAGGTGACGCCGGCGTCTCGCATCAGCTTGGCGTCCTCCGCCCAGACCTGGCGCGGCCACTGCTCGGGGTTGTAGTCCCCGCCGAAGCGGATCATTCGCGTACGCTCCCTTCGGTCAGGCCGGCCCGCCAGAACCGCTGGAGGGCCCCCGACAACACGATCAGCGGGATGACCGACACGAACGAGCCGACCACCACCAGCGTCTGGAGGATCGGCTCCCGGTCGGCGAAGCCCTGCCAGCTGGTCAGGCCGAGGGTGAGCGGATAGAGGCTGCTGTCCGACAACATCACCAGCGGCAGGAAATAGTTGTTCCAGATCCCGATGAACTGGAACAGGAAGATCGTCACCAGCGCCGGAGACATGATCTTCAGGGCGATGGTGAGGAAGATGCGCCATTCGCCGGCGCCGTCCGCCCTGGCGGCGTCCAGCACGTCGTCCGGCACCGTGGCCGCGTACACCCGCGACAGATAGACCCCGAACGGGCTGACCAGGCTGGGCAGCAGCACCGCCCAGTAGGTGTTGGCCAGGCCGGCGTCGGACATCAGCAGGAACAGCGGCAGGCCGATGGCGGTGGTGGGCAGCAGCACCCCTGCGAGGATGACGTTGAACAGCGCCTCCCTGCCGCGGAACTCGCACTTGGCCATCGCGTAGCCGGCGCACGCGGCGATGAGCGTGGCCCCGGCCGCGCCCAGCCCTGAGTAGATCACCGAGTTGAGGATCCACCGCAGGTAGATCCCGTCGCTGAAGGAGAACAGGTCGCCGAGGTTGGTCCACAGTTGCGGGTTGGCGAACCACAGCGGGGAGGAGTTGATCAGGTCGCCGGTGTTCTTGGTGGCCGCCACGATCAGCCAGTACAGCGGCAGCAGGAAGTACGCCGCGAGCACCAGCAGCAGGACGGTGGTGAGCCAGCGGAGGCTGACCGTTCTCATCGGCGTCCCCTTCCCACGAAGCGCAGGAACCCGAAGGACAACACGGCGGTCACCAGCGCCAGGATGATCGACTCCGCAGCGGCCAGGGCCATGTCGTTGCCGTTGAACGCGTCGTGGTACGCGGTCAGCGTGGGCGTGTAGGTGGTGGACAGGCCGCGGGACACCGGAAGCAGGACCAGCGGCTCGTTGAACAACTGCAGCGAGCCGATGATGGTGAACACGGTGATCAGCACGAGCGCGGGACGGAGCAGCGGGATCTGGATCCGCCAGGCGATGCCCCACCGTCCGGCGCCGTCGATCCTGGCCGCTTCGTACAACGTGCGCGGGATCGACTGCAGTTGGGCCACCACGACCAGCATGTTGTAGCCGACGCACAACCACACCACGATGTTCATGACGGACCAGAACACCGTGCCCGGTCCGAGCAGGTCGGTCTCGATGCCGAACGCGCTGAGCACCGGGGTGAACGGTGACGTGCCGGGCGCGTACAGGAAACCCCACATGATCGAGGCGATCACGCCGGGGATGCCGTAGGGCAGGAAGAAGCTGGTGCGGAAGAACCGCGGCCAGCGCGCCATGCCGGCCTCCAGGATCAGCGCCAGCACCGTGGCACCGACCACCATCAGCGGCACCATGATCGCCGCGTAGAGCAGGATGCGGCCGAGGCTCTCCACGAACCCCTGGTCGGACAGCGCCTTGCCGTAGTTCGCCAGACCGGCGAAGTGCGTGGTCTGGCCGCTCAGCCCGAGCAGGCCGGAGCGCTCGATGACGGTGAAGCTCTGCGCCAGCGCGTACAGGATGGGTGCGACGAAGAACCCGGCGAACAGCAGCACGAACGGCGCCAGGAACACCGCGGCGGTGCGTTTCCTCATTGGGCCCTCAGCCCTTTCTCCCTCAGTTGCTCGACCACCTGCGTCTGCGCCGCCCGCAGCGCGCTCGCGAAGGTGCCCTCGCCGGCGAGCGCCCGCGGGAAGCTGTCGTTGAGCGTCTGCCTGGTCTCCTCGTAGCCGGGCCACCACACCCAGCCGCGCGGCACCCGGCTGGAGGATTCGGTGAACAGCCGGTCGGTACGCTGCCCGCCGAGGAACGCGGAGGGCTTGGTCAGCGAAGGGCTGGACATGCCGTCGATCGCGGCGGGCCAGCCGTAGCCGCTCTCGATCAGCATCGCGACGCTGCGTGGGTCGCGGTTGATCCACAACGCGAACTCGACGGCCTCGCGGGGATGCTCACACCCGCGCAGCAGCGCGGTGGACGAGCCGCCGTTGCTGGCGGAGGCATTGCCGCCCGCCTCCCACTGGGGCAGCGGCGCGGCCCGCCACTTGCCGGCGGTGTCCGGCGCGTTGGCCGCGAGGATGGCCTCACCCCACTGCGCGAGGGGGATCGCCACCAGGTGACCGGACGCGAGGTCCTTGTACCAGCCGGGCGCGAAGTGCGGGCTGACCTTGACCAGCCCGTCCTTGATCATGCCCTGCCAGTAGTCGGCAACCTTCAGCGTTTCCGCGCTGGTCATCTTCGCGTTCCAGACGCCGCCGCGGGTGTCGAACCACGGCGTGCCGGCCTGCCAGGCGAGGCTGATGAACGGCGAGGCGTCGTTGGCGGGGAAGTTCGTGACGTACGCGTCCGGGTCGGCCTCGCGGACCCGGGCGGCCGCCTCGCGATACTCCGCCCAGGTCTCCGGCACCTCGATGCCCCACTTGTCGAACAGGTCGGCCCGGTAGTACAGCGCCATCGGGCCGGTCGCCTGCGGCACGGCGTAGGTGCCGCCCTCGTAGGTCACCAGGTCCCAGGTGTTCTGCTGGAAGTCGGCCCGGTCGGCGTCGGTGAGATAGGGGCTCAGGTCCATCAACTCGACGTTGAGCAGGAACGACGGCAACTCCTGGAACTCCATCTGGGCCAGGCACGGGGCGTCGCCGGCCAGCACGGCGGCGTGCATCTTCGCGTATCCGCCCTTCGGCCCTGGCGGGATGTTGTCCAGCGTGACCTGGACGTCGTCATGGGTGCGGTTGAACAGCTCGACGGCCTTGTCCATCCCCGGAACCCACGCCCAGAAGGTGAGCCGGACGGGATCTTGTCCGGTCGCACCGGCGCCGCCCCCGCAGGCGCTCACGAGCAGCATCGCCACCACGGCCAGGCTGAGGAGGGGGGATCCCAAGCGTCGTGGCCAAATAACCATAAAATATGCTTTTATCAGCTTCACAAGGGGATCGGAAGGGATGTGCGGCCTTGAGTTATCCACGGCGCGGCATGCACGGCGAGGTCGTCGAAGATCTCGGCCGGCGCATTCTCGGGGGCGATCCTGACGCCGGGGGAACCCTCGACCCGATCGCACTGGCCAGGCACTACGGCGTCAGCCAGACGGTGATGCGGGAGGCGCTGAAAACCCTCGCGGCCAAAGGGCTGGTGGACGCGCGGCCCAAACGCGGCACGTTCGTCAGGCCGCGCGCCGAGTGGTCGATGCTCGACCCCGACGTCATGCGGTGGCGGTTCACCCAGCGCGGTGACGAACGGATGCTTCGCGACCTCGCCGAGGTCCGGGCCGTGGTGGAACCGGCCGGCGCACGGCTGGCCGCGCAGCGCCGCACCGACGAGGACCTGGAGGCCCTGGAGGCGGCCCTGGCCCGGATGGCCGGCACCGTCGCCGACCCCGCCGCGCACACCGAGGCGGACGTCGCCTTCCACCGCGCGCTGCTCGCCGCCGCGCGCAACGAGGTGCTCGACTGCCTGCAGATCGTGATCGCCGCCGCGCTCTACGCGCGGGACCGGCTGGTGCACGCCGGCGGCGAGCGCCCAGGGTTCGCCGCCACACACCGGGCGGTCCTGGACGCGGTACGCCGCGCCGATCCAGACGCCGCGGAATCCGCCATGCGGGACCTGCTCGCGCAGGCCGGAAAGGACGAAGCCGCATTATGACCACCCCCCACATGACGTCCAGGCGGCGACTGCTCGCCCACGCCGCAGGGCTCGCCGGGCTGGCCGCCGTGGCCCAGGTGCCCGGCGGCTGGACCGACTCCTCACCCGCCCTGCCCGGCACGCCGTTCACGCTCGGCGTCGCCTCCGGAGACCCCCGGCCGGACGGCGTGGTCCTGTGGACCAGGCTCGCCCCGCAGCCGCTCGCCGACGACGGGCTCGGGGGCATGCCGCGCACCCCCGTGCCGGTGCGCTGGGAGGTCGCCGAGGACGACGGGATGCGCAAGGTCGTCCGCAGAGGCGTGGCCACCGCGCGCCCGGAGTTGACGCACGCCGTGCACGTGGAGGTGCACGGGCTGCGCCCCGGCCGGGCGTACTGGTTCCGGTTCACCGCCGGCGCCGACGACAGCCCTGTCGGCCGTACCAAGACCGCACCTGACCCCCGCACGTCCGTGCCGGTCAGCTTCGCCTTCGCCTCCTGCCAGGCCTGGGACGTCGGCTTCTACACCGCGTACCGCGACCTGGCCGCCCAGGACCTCGACCTCGTCGGGCACCTCGGCGACTACATCTACGAGAACGGGATCGGCGCCACCGGGGGCAAGCGCGGCACGCAGCTGTCGCCCGCGCACGGCGCGCTCGTCCAGACCCTCTCGCAGTACCGGCTGCGGCACTCGCTCGTCGGCACCGACCCCGACCTGCAGGCCGCCCGCGCCGCCGCCCCCTGGTTCTTCACCCTCGACGACCACGACGTGGAGGACAACTGGGGCGCCGACCGGTCGCCCACGGGCGCGACCCCGGAGAACTTCCTGCGCCGCCGCGCCGCCGCGTTCCGCGCCTTCTACGAGAACAATCCGATGCGTCCCTCCGCGCTGCCGGTCGGCCCCGACATGGCGATGCACCACCGGATCGACTACGGGCGGCTGGCGAGCTTCTTCGTGCTGGACGCGCGGCAGTTCCGCAGCCCCATCGACATCGGGGCGCGGCTCGACCCGTCCCGCACCATGCTGGGGGAGCAGCAGGAGCGCTGGCTGCTCAAAGGGCTCGCCGACTCGTCGAGCACCTGGAACCTGCTGGCCAACCAGGTCATGATGTTCCAGCTCGACCGGCTCACCGACCCCGGCCTGCAGCAGCTCAACCCCGACACCTGGGACGGTTACGCGGCCGCGCGCGACCGGCTGTGGGCGGGCATCGGTGAGCGCCGCGTGTCCAACCCGGTGGTGCTCACCGGCGACGCCCACGTCAACTGCGCCGCGGAGCTCAAGGCCGACTACGCCGACCCCGGCTCGCCGAGCGTGGGCGTGGAGTTCGTGGGCACCTCGATCACCTCCGGCGGCGACGGATCCGACAACACGCCCGGAGGCCAGGAGTGGCTGGCCGCCAACCCCCACCTGAAGTTCTTCAACAACCAGCGCGGATACGTGCGCTGCCGGGCCGCCGCCGACACGCTGACCACCGACTACGTGGTGGTGGACAAGGTCACCACGGCCGGTGGCACCGCGTCGGTGCGCAGGTCGTTCGTCGTCGAATCCGGCCGCCCGGCCCTGCAGGACATGTGAGGCAGGACATGAGAAGGACGTTCCACGCCGCCGCCGCGGTGGCGATCTGCTGGGGCCTGTTCACGATGCCCGCCGCCGGGTCCGTCGTCCCCGATCCGCCCGCAGCCGGGTCCGTCGCCCCCGGTCTGTCCGCGGCCGGGTCCGCGTCGCGGCGGTTGCCCGTCACGCCGGCGGGCCAAATCCTGGTGGTGCAGGCCAACCTGCAGGACTCGGTACGCCAGGCGGACGCCCGCGACACCCGCGACCTGGACAACTTCGCCAGGCTGCTGGCCGAGAAGGCGCCCGCGGCGCCGGACGCCCTGCTGCTCACCGAGATCCTCGGCCCCGGCGCCCGCCACCTGGCGAACGCGCTGAGCCGGGCCACCGGGCAACGCTACCGGGCCGAGGTGGCGGGTGAACGCTCCGCCTTCCTGCCCGACGGCGCGGTCAGGGAGAACGCGATCATCCTGAACACCGGCACGATGACCGTGGCCGCGCCCGGCGGCTTCGAGCGGGTGCAGGACGAGGACCAGGCCTACGTGGTGGCCGCGCGGCGGGACGGCACGCTCCGCGTACCGCTGGTCGCCGCGCACCCGGGCGGCGATCCGGCGCCGGCCGCAAGTCAGCTCGCCGACTGGCTCGCGGATCGGTTCGCCCGCGAGGGCGGCGTCACCGTGCTCGGCGGCGACTTCCGCGCCGGGCGCTGCGCCGTGCCGGCGGTGGACCAGACCATCGGCTGCGCGCCGCAGGCGTTCTGGGCCGACCTGACGGGACCACGTGCCTACACCGACGCGTACTTCGAGCGCGGCGACGCGCAGGCGCGCCCGCACAGCGGGTACGTTTTCGCCAGGGGGGATGTGCTGAAAGCCGCGATCGACACCGACATGCCGGATGTCTCGGACTGCAAGGCGGCCTTCGACGCGGGGCGCTCGCGCACCGCGGATCGGGACTGCCGCGCCGCGTACTACGCCGACGAGCCGTTCGGGTGGGCGCTCCTCGGCGCCGCCCGCGACGAGCAGCAGTCGGTGGTCCCGGCGAAGCTCGCGCTGGATCATTGCGAGCTCGCCGTGCGCACCGCCGACGTGATGGCCAGGGTCGTCAACAACACCGGAGCGCCGCTGTCCCGGCCGGTCCGCGTGAGCGTGTCCGAGCCGCTCGCCGCCACACCCGCCGAGGCCACCCTCGACGTGCCCGCGGGCCAGGCGAAGAACGTGGTCGTGAACATCACCGCGCCCAGGGACACCGCGCCGGGCGAGCACCGCGTCACCGTGACGATCGGCTCCGAGAAGCGGGAGATCCCGGTCACCGTCACCGAGGACTGCGTCGAGCCGAAGGTGTACGCGACCAGCTTCCACTCAGGCTTCGGCCCCGAACTGGCGGTGGACGAGGACATCGCGACCTACTGGCACTCCGAGTACCAGCCGCCGCACCCGCTGCCCCAGTCGATCACCCTCAACCTGGGCGAGACCAAGCAGATCAGCGCCCTGGACTACCAGCCGCGGTTCGACGGCAACCTCAACGGCACGATCCTGGACTACAGGGTCTACCTCAGCACCGACGGCCAGACGTTCACGGAGGTCGCCGGCGGATCGTGGGCGGCCGACGCGCGGTTGAAAACCGCCTCGTTCGAGGCTGCGGACGCCCGCTACGTGCGTCTGGAGGGCAGCCGGGCCAGCGGCGGATCCTACCTGTCGGCGGCGGAGGTCACCGTCCGATGACCAGGTTCGCGGGGCAGACGGCCGTCGTCACGGGTGGCGCACGGGGCATCGGCGCCGCCACGGTCCGCCGGCTGGCGGCGGAGGGCGCCTCGGTGGTCGTCGCCGACATCGACGACGCGGCGGGCAGAGAAGTCGCGGACAGCGTTCCCGGGGCCGTGTACGCGAACTGCGACGTGGCCTCGCCGCAGGCGTGGGACGACCTGCGCACGCTGGTCCGCGACCGGTTCGGGCGGCTGGACGTGCTCGTCGGCAACGCCTACCTGCTGCGGCAGGGACCCGCCGACCAGGTGGGGCCGGACGACTGGAACGCCCAGCTCGCGGTCAACCTCGGCGGCTTCTACCTGGGCGTGCGCACGTTCATCGGCGAGCTGCGGCGGGCCCGTGGCGCCCTCGTGGCGGTCTCCAGCGTGCACGCCGGCTTCGGACTCCCCGGCCGCCCCGCCTACGCCGCGTCCAAGGGCGGGCTGCTCTCGCTGACCAGGCAGCTCGCCGTGGAGTACGGCCCCGAGGTACGCGCCAACGCGGTGGTGCCCGGCCCCATCCTGACCGGCGCGTGGGACGGCATCGACGAGGCCGGCCGGGAGCGCAGCGCCCGCGCCACGGCGGCCGGGCGGCTGGGCAGCCCCGACGAGGTCGCCGCCGCCATAGCGTTCCTGGCCAGCGGCGAGGCATCGTTCATCACCGGCGCCGCGCTGACCGTCGACGGCGGCTGGAGCGTCATGAAGGACTCCGACTGAACCCGTTGAGCCGCTACCGATCGAAAAGGGACTCATGCGCATCGTCTCGCTCACGACCTACCTGGTGGCGCCCCGCTGGTTGTTCCTGCGCGTCGACACCGACGAGGGGATCACCGGCTGGGGCGAGCCGGTGGTCGAGGGCAGGGCGGCCACGGTGGCCGCGGCCGTGGCAGAGCTGTCCGACTACCTGGTCGGCGCCGATCCGCTGCGCATCGAGGACCACTGGCAGGTGCTCACCAAGGGTGGCTTCTACCGGGGCGGGCCGGTGTTGTCCAGCGCGGTCGCCGGCATCGACCAGGCGCTGTGGGACATCGCCGGCAAGGCCTACGGTGTGCCGGTGCACCGGCTGCTCGGCGGGCCGGTCAGAGACCGCGTCCGGGTCTACAGCTGGGTCGGCGGCGACTCTCCCGCCGAGGCGTCCGACGCGGCGGTGGGGCTGGTGGAGGCCGGGTTCACCGCGCTGAAGATGAACGCCGCCGGCATCCTTCGCGCCATCGACACGGCGGCCTCCGTCAAGGCGATCGTGGACCGGCTCGCGTCGGTGCGCGCCGCGGTCGGCGACGAGGTGGACATCGCGCTGGACTTCCACGGACGGCTGAGCCTGCCCATGGCCCGCAGGGTGCTGCCGCTGCTGGAGCCGTACCTGCCGTTCTTCGTGGAGGAGCCCGTCGTGCCCGAGCTCACCGGCGAGCTGGCGGCGGTCACCTCGGCCACCGCCATCCCGATCGCGGCGGGGGAGCGGCTGTACTCGCGGTGGGATTTCCGCCCCGCGCTGGAGGCGGGGATCGCGGTCGCCCAGCCGGACATCTCCCACGCGGGAGGCATCTCCGAGACCCGGCGGATCGCCGCCCTGGCCGAGGTCTACGGCGCCACCCTCGCCCCCCACTGCCCGCTCGGCCCGATCGCCCTGGCCGCCAGCCTGCAGACCGGCTTCGCCACCCCGAACCTGCTCATCCAGGAGCAGAGCCTCGGCCTCCACTACAACGAGCCCGCCGACCTGCTCGACTACCTGGTGGACCCGTCGGTTTTCCGGTACACCGACGGGCATGTGCCGCTGCTGACCGGCCCCGGCCTCGGCATCGAGATCGACGCCGCCGCCGTCGAACGCGCCGCCGAGACCGGCCACCGCTGGCGCTCCCCCGTCTGGCGTCGCGAGGATGGCAGCCTCGCCGAGTGGTGATCGCTCTGCGGGACGGCGGATCGTTGGTCGCTGGAACCCGCGAGTTTCCTGCGGGGCGGCGGGCGACGGTCACGCCAGGGCGGAGACCGCGCGCAGGGTGACACCCGTGCCGACGAGCAGGACGAGCGTGGCGGTCATGGCGGCGCTGTACGGCCGCAGCCGCTGCAGTCGCCCCACCAGGGCGAGATCGCCCAGCTTGCGCAGCGCGAGCGCGGCGGCCAGCAGCGTGAACGCCATGCCGAACCCGTAGCAGACGACGGTCATGACGCCGAACACCGTACGTCCCAGTGCCATCGCGCCGAGCAGGACCACCAGGGCGGACGGGCTCGGGACCAGCCCACCGGCCACCGCCAGCGCCACCACCCCACCCGGCCACCGCCCGTGACCGTGCCCGTGCCCGTGCCCGTGCCCGTGCCCGTGACCGTGCCCGTGACCGTGGGCAGGCGTGTGGACGGATCTGTGGTGGCGGGCGGAGCGGAGCAGGCTGAAGCCGATCAGGGTGATGATGAGGCCGCTGGTCACGCCGAGCCAGCCCAGCACCGCCTCGCCCGCGAGCGAGGCGGCGACCGTGATCAGCACCCCCAGGATCAGCACCCCGGCCGTGTGGGTGGCGGTGACCGTGGCCGCGACGGCGACCGTGTCGCGGAGCCGTTTGTCCCGTCCGGCCAGGTAGGCGGCCATGACGGTCTTGCCGTGGCCGGGCATCGCGGCGTGCACGGCTCCGAGCACCAGCGACAGGACCAGGGCCAGCAGGCCGAGCGGTACGGTCAGCCGGTCGGCTCCGACCAGCGCGTTGAGCCGGTCGGTCAGCAGGCCGGTGTAGCGGGTGATGGCGTCGACGCCCGGCACGGCCACCGAGGTCCCGGCGTCTCCGTCACCCGGCTCCACCGTGATCCGCGCGTCGCGTACGTCGAGAGGGGAGCTGAGCAGGTCGGCGGGATAGTCGCGCAGCATGCCCGACACGCTGCGTGAGGGCACGCTGGAGGCGCTGAGACGCACGCCCTCACCCCGGGCCGTGATCTCCCGCCAGCCCACGGTGTCGCCGCGGTGGGTGTTGGCGAAGGTCAGGGTGAGCGGCCGGTCGACTCGCAGAGGCGCGGTCAGGCGGCACGTCAGCCTGCTCGTACGCAGCCCGGCGGCGCCCGGCTGGTAGGCGAAGGACGTCTCGGTCACCTGCCAGGTCAGCGGCCGTCCCTCCGCCTGACCCTGAACGGCGTCGCGGAGTCGTGCGCAGGCGCGACGGGCATGGGCGTCCACAGGGCCGCTGACGGGCTGCTGAAGGGTGGGGATCTCGGCGCTGTCCACGATGGCGACGTGCTCGATCCTGTCACGGTGGATCGTCAGCCCGTCGTAGTGGTTGACGCTGAAGTTGCCCAGCGGATGCGCGGCCAGCACGGTGGCGGCGAGCGCTGCGATCATGCCGTCGCCGCCAGCAGCGCCCGTGCCCGCGCCGCCCTGGCCGGCGAGAAGTGCGGGTTGATGGACAGTGCCCTGGTCAGGTGGGCGCGGGCGGAGGCGGTGTGCCCGAGCGCCCGCTCGATCTCGCCCCGGTGGTAGGCGAACAGCGCGTCGTGCCCGCCGAGCCTGGTGGCGCGGGCGGCGTACTCGGCGGCCTCGGCGTGGCGGCCCGCCTTGTGCAGGGCCCAGCCCAGCGCGTCGGCGACCTCGATGCTCTGGCGTCGCCTCCACTCGGCCCGCAGGTGCCGGACCGCCGCTTCGGGGTCGCCGTGATTGGCCTCGTATGTGCCCATGGCCAGGTCGTCGGGGTTGCCGCCGGCGGCCAGCAGCCTGTGCTGGGCGGTGAACACGGCGTACTGCCGTCGGGCCGCGGCACGGTCGCCGAGGTGTTCGAGCAGTTCGCCGTACTCGACGACGAACGACGGCGACCGGGCGACGACGGTGGCGTAGTCGCGCCGTGCCTGGTCGAGGTGGCCGAGCGCGGCCTCCGCGCGCGCCTTGCCCGCCCGCGAGGGCACGTGTCCGGGATCGGCGGCCAGCGCCCGGGTGTGGGCGGCGAGCGCGCTCCGGGCGTCGCCGTCGTTCCAGGCCAGCTCGCCGAGCTGCCACTGGCAGAAGGCGTACTCGGCGGGGGCGCCGGCGATCTCGCACGCGCGGAGCAGCAGCCTGCGGGCGGCGCCGGTCCGCCCGTGCAGTTGCTCCAGGCGCGCGGCCCTGGTGAAGGAGGCGAGGTCGGGGCGGCCGTCGAGCATGCGCCGCAGCGCGCTCTCGGCTCGTTCGTACCGGCCCAGTTCGAGGTAGGCGTCGGTGAGCACGCCGTACAGCGGCCAGCGGTAGGGGGCCGCCTTACGCGCCCGTTCGGCCCAGCGGACCGCCCCGGCGAAGTCGTGCCTGGCGTTGGCCAGCGCGCCCATGCCGATCACGGCGTCGATGTACGGCTCCCCGTCGCCCGTGGGCAGGCGCAGGGAACGTTCGAATGCGCCCTGCGCCTTGCCGTAGTAGGCGCCGTCGGCGGTGCGGCGACCCTGCTCCAGGTACAGGAGGCCGAGGCTCGCCCAGATCGCCGCGTCATCCGGGCGATGACGCAGGCGATCCTGGGCGTCCTCGATCGATCCGGACAGGTCGTACGGCGACCGCCCCGCCGGCCCGGGAGGGGTACCGTCCCGGCGCAGGACGCCGCCGGGGGCGTACAGGGCCAGCAGGACGCCGCCCAGGAGTACGCATCCCAGCAGGGACAGCAACCGCCGTGTACGACTCATCTGATCGGGTGTCCTCGGTGTGGTTCAGCCGGCGGTGACGGGCAGCGCCAGGTAGGGGAAGCTGCCGGTGATGGGTTTCAGCAGGAACGCCGGGTTGTCCTCGGCGACGATGCCGGGCGCGCCGGGGCCCGCGGGCTCGCCCAGGAGCATGCGCAGGTTGACGGTCACGACGTCGTCGATGAGGCGGCGGCCGTTGGGGTAGCCCTGCAGGTCGCCATTGAGCAGGCCGTACTTGTCCGGCTCGGCGGCGACGGGCGTGCTCATGTTGAGCCGCAGCTCTTCCGTCTTGGCGATGCGGGAGACGTCTCGGTTCAGCAGGTGGGAGTTGAGATCCCGGTCGATCGGTCCGTCTCCGCGCGTGGTCAGGCCGGTGAGGTAGATCTCCTCCAGGTCCTTGCGCGGGGCCGGCGGCGCCGCGACCCTGGCCTGTTTCGCGACGACCTTGGCCTGATCGGGGTCGAGCGTGGACGGCACGACGAGGCCACCGCTCTCGTCGCCGTCCGGCCGCAGCGTGTTGAAGCGGTCGCGCTGCTTCAACGGGATGATCACCTCGTTGAAGTTGGGATTGCCCAGCCGCGAGACCTGCTTGAAGTCGGCCGCCCCCGAGCCGAGCACGCCGCTCGACTTGCGGGAGGCGGTGGTCCAGACGCCGATGACGGGGTTGGCCGCGGGATCGCCGCCGAGCGCCAGCTCCGACTTGGGGATCTGCAGGGCCAGGGAGCTGACGTTCAGCGGCACGCCGCTCTTGACCGGGAAGAACGGCAGCCCGAACCTGAGCAGGCTGACCGCGTGATTGTCGGAGTAGAACGGGTCGGCGGCCGTGCCGGTGAAGACCTTGCCCCCTCCCGGCAGGTCACGGACGGCCTTGCGCCGCAGCCCGGGGTAGTCGGGTGTGGCCAGGGCGCCCATGTCGGCGGGAGCCACGTAGCCGTCACGGACGAGAGTCTCCGACGTGCCGCCGCGCAGCCTCGTCAGCGTGTAGCTCTGCTCGACCAGGGAGTCCAGCGGTCCGGCCTGGTGCTCGCGCCCGCGGACGAAGGAGGGCACCGGCAGCCCCTTGTTGGTGAACGTCCATCGGTAGGTGACGGCGGCCCGGCCGGTGCCCGTGTTGTCGATGTGCACCTCGTAGCGGGCATTGGTGTCGAACTGGTAGGGCTTGTTCGGCGCCTGGAAGGGGATGTAGTTGGCCACGATCGTGACCGTGTCCTGCCGTTCCGGGCTGGTGAAGGCGTACAGGTCGGTCGCGTCGACCTGCTTGTCACGGGTGGTGGCGGGGGCGTCCCAGTGGCTGGTCGCCGTGCCCGGCCGCATCGTGGGGCCGAGCAGCACCGTGGTCGTCAGCATGATCACGGCGGTGCCGCCGGCGGCGGCCCACACCCACCGGCTCCTCGCGCTGGTCACTCGCATCAGTCTCTCGTTTCGCTCGTACCGGGCCGCGCCCGCGGGCACGGCCCGGCGGCAGATCTCAGGTCAGGGGATGTCGCCCTACGGCACGTACTGGACGACCGCGTCGAGGTTGGCCAGGTAGTCGCCCTCGTTCAGTGGGATGCCGGTGAGCCGCCTGACCGTCCGGCTGAGGTAGGCGCTGGTGTAGAACGGCCAGTGCCTGGGCCCGATGCCGCCTTCGAGCGGCCGCGGCGTTGGCACGTAGGGGGCGAACTCCGCCAGGCGGTAGGTGGCCACGAGCTGCTCGCCCTGAGGTTGCCCGTCGATGACCACCTGCGCGTGCGCGCCGTCGGGACGCAGGTAGATGTCGTGGATGGCGGCTGTGTGTCCGCTCTTGACGTCGTTGAGGGCGAAACCGCCGGGGTAGTAGACGCCGTTGCACGGGTCGATGTGGTCCCGCTTCCACCCGATGGGCATATAGACGCCCTTGTTGCCGGGCTTGGCCTGAATGGGGGCGATGCCCTCCACGCGCACGCCGCGCTCGTCGAGGAGCCTGACGACGTCGCGGCCGAAGTCGAAGTCCGCGTGTCCCTTCGGGCCGAAGTAGGGGAACTCGAAGCACGTGGCGCTCGGCGGCTCGATGGGCGGGGCGCCGGGGAGCGCGGGAAGCGGGCCGGCGTGGGCGGGGACGGCTGATGCCGTCGTGAATACCGCGGCGCCGACCGCGAGTGTTTGAGCGATGCGGAAAAGAGCGCGCATGGCTATCGGCCTTTCCTGTGAGGTGAGGCAACGAAACGCCTCCGACCTGCGATGACACGCTCAAAGTAGTGAATATATTACTCTCTGTAAAGGGATCCTCAACCCGTTGTAAGAAAAGTTTTCAGCTCGAATTTGGGCATGCGAAAACCATTATCGGCGGGCCCGTCGGTCGGTCCGGGCCTGCCGGGCGTGATGCGTCACGCCCCTTCCTGTCGCCGGCTGGCTCTTTACGTACAGTAGTTATACCACTTCATAGGGCAACGATGGCGATCCCCATGCTGAGGCAGGGCGGGTGGCCCGATCAGGCCACCCGCCCGTGTGACTTGCGCATCCGGCTGGAGATCAGTCAGCGGTCGACGGCGCAGGCGTCCCTGTTGAGAGAGAACCTGCTCGGCAGGGACGCGTCGCCCGTGTGGTTGACGAGATAGCCCAGCGTCACGCTGCCGCCAGGCGCGATGGAGCCGTTGTGGGCGGCGTTGGCCGCGGTGACGATGTCACCGCTCTGGGTGAGATCGGTGTTCCAGTCGGAGACGACGGTCTGCCCACGGGAGAGGGGGAATCTCAGCGTCCACCCGTCGACCGGTGTCGTGCCGGTGTTGGTGATGGTGAGGTCGACGGTCATGCCGCCACCCCAGGTCTGCGTGGTGTGCCCGATCAGGCAGGCCGGCTTCGCACGTTCGAACGAGACGCGGTGCAGGCCCCCGGGAAGGTCGTTGACGACGTACAGCTCGCCCTCCGGCGTGGCGCCGAACGCGGTGACCTGCGTCGGCGTCTGGCCGATCTCGGCCTGGAGATAGCCGCCCGCGCCGTCCTCGCGCAGCGCCCACACGGTGGAGGAGCAGTAGTCGGTGGCGATGTAGGTGCCGCCGACCAGGTCGGTGAACTCCTCGCCGTGGTAGACCTGCCCGCCGATGACCGCGCAGCCACCGGTGTGCGGGGAGTAGGTGAAGATCGGCTCGGTGTAGTCGGCGCCGGAGCGGCACTGGGTCTCGTCGAACACCTCCAGCCCCTCGTAGCAGGACCAGCCGAGGTTCGCGCCGGCCTGCCGTCCGGGCTTGATGTGGTTGATCTCCTCCCACCTGCCCTGGCCGACGTCGGCGATCCACATCGAGCCGTCCGCCGGGTCGACGGAGAAGCGCCAGGGGTTGCGCCCGCCGTACATCCAGATCTCCTCGCGCGCGCCCTCGACGCCGGTGAACGGGTTGTCCTCGGGTACGCAGTAGGCCAGGTCGCCGCAGCTCCGGCTGACGTCGATGCGCAGGATCTTGCCCAGCAGGGTGTCCACGCGCTGCCCGGAGTCGAACGGGTCACCTGAGCCGCCGCCGTCGCCGATGCTCATGTACAGGTTGCCGTCGGTGCCGAAGGTGATCTGGCCGCCGTTGTGGTTGCTGTTCTCGGCGTGCTCCTGGGAGAGCAGGGGTTCGAGGCTCGTGTCGTCCAGCGCGTACCGTGCCAGGGTCACCGCGCCGTCCGGCAGCGCCGTGTAGGCGAGGTACACGTCATGGCTCTCGGCGAAGTCGGGCGAGAGGGCGATGCCGAGCAACCCGCGCTCGTTGCCGGATTCGTCCACCGACGCCGTGATGTCGATGATCGGGGTCTCGTCGAGACCGGTGTCCGGGTGGTAGACCCGCACGGTCCCGCGCTTCTCGGTGATGAACAGCCGGTCCGTCCCGTCATCGGGTGCGGCGATGGCGGTGGGGCGGCGTAACCCGAAGGCGACCTGGGTGGTGATCGTGTTGATCTCTTCCAGCGGCACCTCGGAGGCGGCCAGGACGGATGAGGATGAGGACGTCGCCGCGGCGACCGGTGGCGTCAGTGCGCTCACGGGGGCGAGCAGTGGCAGGGACAGGGCGAGCAGTGCGGGCGCTGCCCAGCGTTTTCCTGGCATGTCGGACTCCAGAGGCGAGGCTTCGTCGGATCGGACGGTATAGGCTCGCCCGCCGTCCCAACCAGGATCGCGATCACGACGTCCGCACGGAGCAGCGGAACCACGCCGTCGCGGCTGCTTTCATCCCCCCTGACCGGCGGCGATGCGGAAGGGCGCCGGCACGGCTCGCCACCGCCCGCATGAAACGTACATCGCCGCCGGGCCGGCACCGGTCTCCCGGCGGTCTACGGCGACTCCTGCAACGGCCAGACCTCGACCACCCCCTGTGCGACCGCGCACGGGGTCTTCGCCACGAGTTCCACGGCCTCCTCGAGGGTCGCGGCTTCGATGATCGAGAACCCGGCCACCGGGAGAGCCGAGAACATGAAGGAGCCGCTCTCCACGGTCATGCCGGCACCACCGTGATTGCGCACCTGCACGGGCGAGCCCGCGATGCCCGTGACGGCCCCGGCCTCAAGCAGGCGGGCGTCATGCGCATGTGCATCGTTCCTTACCGCCGCGTCGGTGCGGTCGTAGCCGTCCTGGTCCCCGTACCCGATGGTCACGAATTTCGCCACGACAGTGCCCTCCTCTCGTCCGTATGGTGTGCTTACCCGTACCGACTCCCGACCGTGCACAAACTCATCGCAGCGCTGGCTGAGCGGTACGCCCGCCGCGGGCCGCACTAGGGCGCGAGGCGGCCCAGGAGCGGGTAGTCCTCGGTGTCCGTTCGCAGGGAGCCGACGACGAGGATCGTGTCAGGGGCGGCCGCGACAGCCTGGGACTGCATGCCCTTCGGCCAGGTGACGCTGGTCCGCGGTTCCCAGGTGCGCCCGTCCTGCGACCTCACGAGGGCCATCTCGCCCGCCTTCGCCCGCAGGGCGATCCAGGCGTTCCCGTCCCGGCTGAGCTCGGACAGTGTCTGGCCGCCGAGCTCGGCGACCTGGGGTTTCTCCCACTGGCCCGACGGGGAGAGCCGGGCGGAGAACGTCTTGGTGATGGTGCCCGCGGACGTCCCGCCCTGGTGCGCCAGCCCCATGACGATCACCGTGTCCCGTCCGACGACGGCCTCGGTGACCCACGCGCCCTGTCCGTCCGGGAGGCCGATCGCCGGCATGCGCTGCCACGATCGGCCGTCGGTGGAATACATCAGGCAGTTCGCCGTGGTGCCGCCGTCCGGGCACATGCCCGGGGCGACGTAGCCGTACTCTCCGCCCGCCAGGCCGCTGGGGAACTCGAAGGGTGAGGTGACCTGCTGCCAGGTGACCAGGTCGGTGGAGCGCCAGGATATTCGTTTCGCGTCTTTCCCGGACGTCACCAGATAGCTGTCCTTGGCCGCCGCGGCCTCCTTGATCGTGCCGAAGGCGTGCCCGGAACGGTGCCAGGTGCGGCCGTCGCGCGAGGTGTAGGCCCCGGGGCCGATCGCGAGCCAGCCGCTCGGGCCGTGCACCACGGCGGTGAACTCGCCGGGCGTCTCCAGGTCCGAACGTTGCCAGGTCGCGCCGCTGTCGGTGCTCCACCAGGCGCTGGCCATGCCCTGGGACTGGCCGACGGCCACGGTGACGTCTCCCGCGTGGCGCAGGTCGTTGACCCGGGTGACGGGGTAGCGCAGGCCCGCGACGCCACCGAGGTCGATCGGGGCGACGTCACTGTCCGGGCCCGCGGAGAACAACCGCAGGTCGAGACGCTCCGGCCGGTCGGTGGAGAAGGCGCCCAAGATGTCGCCGCTGAGGAGAGCACCGCTCTTGGTCGTCGCCATCACCGGCTGGTAGGCGTTCAGCTCACTGGAGGTCCCCAGCGAGTCCCAGCCGGAGCCGTCCTCGCTGTGGAGGAGCCTGGCCTCTTCGCCATATCCGGGCTCCCCGAGCGGTACGGCGTCCATGAGCAGGTAGAACCCGGTCGGGCCCACGGCGAACCCCTTCGGCGAGGTGCCCTCGCTGGAGCCCACCTCCTTCCACGACGCGCCGTCGGTCGAGCCGGCGATGGTGGTGCTCTTGAACTCCTTGCTGAAGGCGGCGTAGAAGGACTTGCCGTCCGTGGCGAGGACGGGCGTGCCCGTACCGGTGTCGAGCGTGGCGGTCTGCCACGTGCGGCCGCCGTCGCCCGACCTCGCGGTCAGGCGGCCGGCCGTCCCGTCGGCGGAGCCGCCGTCGATGAGGACGTTGTCGCCGTGGGCGACCATGCTGGTGCGGCCTGCCGGCAGCGCGGTCGTGGTCGTGACCCGCTGCCATTGCCGGCCGTCCGCCGAGGTCCAGACAGCCGTCGGGCTCGCCTTCTCCGCCGAGGCGTCCGGCGCTCCCATGATCACGAATCCGCTGTCGGTCGCCACGAGGCCGGACAGGTTGTAGCCGACCATGTCACCGAGGACGTCGCCGCTGACGGGTTGCCAGGTGTGACCGTCGGCGCTGGTCCAGGCCAAGGGGGCGTGCTTGAGCAGCCTGCTGGGGAAAGCCACCCAGCCCTTGTCGCCGCCCGCCACGAGGCCCGCGGTCGTCGACTTCGTCCCGGGTGGCGGCACCGACTTCCAGGTCGTGCCGCTGTCGTCGGAGACCAGGAAGATCGGACGGGTCGGGGAATAGGGACCCACGCTTTCACCGCCCACCACGACCACGGTGTCGCCGTGGGCGGCCGCGGCGTTGACGTGCTGGTTGAGCCCGCCGTCTGGTGCCGGCTTGGACGGAGGCGGGAAGAGCCGGTCGGCCCTGTTCACCTGGCCGGTCTGCGGTGCCGTCGTATCCTTCCGGGCGACCTGGCCGTCCGGCCGGAGCGCCACGAAGGCGGCAGCCGCGCCGAGGACGAGAACGACACCGGCCGCCACGGCTCCCCACACTAAGGCGCGCCGCCGCGCGGGCGAGGCCGCCACGGCCGCTGCCGGGACCGCCACGCCCCGGGGCGGGAGCGCTCCGTACGCAGGCGAGGGTGCCATGCGCGGAGGCGTCCCATGCGAAGGCGGGGGCGCTCCGTGCGGCGGTGCCCCGTGCGGTGGTGCCCCGTGCGTCGGCGGAGGTCCCATGTGCGGAGGTGCCCCGCCCACAGGAGGGCCGGTTATGCGCGAAGGCGGGGGCACTCCGCGCGGGGGCATGGCCGGTGTTGCGGGCATCCCCGGAGGCGGGGCGATGCCCGGAGGCGGGGGCGGTGCGTGTGGG